>URZN01000167.1 GCA_900552345.1 uncultured Collinsella sp.
AGGCACGATCGAGCGTCAGATAGTCGAGTCCAACATCGACCAGAAAACGCAAGCGCTCCAAGATTTCCTTGACGATGCGCCCGCCGATAAACTGCTGGCGCTCGGTGAGCTCCAGGCCCTCAAAAAACTCGAGCGACTCACGACACGAGAGGCAGCAGACCTCGTAAATGGACTTGCCGCCCACGGTGACGGCGAGCATCTCGGGGCGCAGGCGAGCACCGTGACAGCTCGAGCATGGCTCTTCGCGAATGTATTTCTCCAAGCGAGCCCTGGTGTTCTCGTTCGTCGTCTCGTTGTAGCGCTCGTACAGGATGTTGCGCACACCCGAGAACTTAGTGTCCCACTGGCTGCGACGCCCATCGAGCTTTTGATAGTCGACCGAAATCTTCGTGTCGCCCATGCCATCCAAAAACGCACGACGCACCCGCGGGGGCAGGTCCCCCCATGGCGTATCGGCACTCACCTTAAAGTGCTTGCAGACCGCAGCAAAAATCTGCGGATAATAGTTGGAATTGCCGAACAGGCTGCCAAAGACTCCGTCGGCAATCGACTTTGAGGGGTCTTCAATCAGCGCCTCGGCATCGACTGTCTTTTTAAAGCCCAGACCATCGCACTCGGGACACGCACCATAGGGCGCGTTGAACGAGAAATCGCGCGGCTGCAGGTCGTCGATGGAATGCCCGTGCTCCGGGCACGCCAGTGCCAGCGAATACTCTAGCAGCTCGCCCTCGGTTCCCTCGGGAGCGTCGCGGTCGGGCAGCATGTACACGTTCACGTTACCGTGCGCCAGCGCCGTCGCCTGCTCAACGGACTCGGCAATGCGACCCAGGGAGTTCTCTCGAATCACGATACGGTCGACCACGACCTCAATGTCGTGTTTGAACTTCTTGTCCAGGTCAATCGGGTCGTCAAGCGAGCGCACCTCGCCGTCGACGCGCACACGGCTAAAGCCCTCCGCACGCAGGTCCTCAAACAGCTTGGCATATTCGCCCTTGCGTCCACGAACCACCGGCGCCAACACAAACGCGCGACGGCCCTCCCCCGCCGCCAGCACCTTATCGGCAACCTGATCGGTCGTCTGACGCTCAATGACACGACCGCACTCAGGACAGTGCGGCGTTCCCACGCGAGCAAACAGCAGACGCAGATAGTCGTAAATCTCGGTTACGGTGCCCACCGTCGAGCGTGGGTTTTTGGACGTCGTCTTCTGATCGATCGACACAGCCGGCGACAGGCCATCAATCGAGTCCAGATCGGGCTTGTCCATCTGGCCCAAAAACTGACGCGCATAGCTCGAAAGGCTCTCGACATAACGGCGCTGGCCCTCGGCATAGATGGTATCGAACGCCAGCGAGCTCTTGCCGGATCCGGAAAGACCGGTTATGACCACGAGCTGGTCACGCGGAATGGAAACATCGATATCGCGCAGGTTATGCTCGCGCGCGCCGCGAATAACGATAGAAGAATCAGACATGGAAGCTCCTTGCCTCCTACAACTTCAAATCACACTGACGATGAGTTTAGCGCACTCGACGCGCACAGATGTTCGTAATACAAGATTCGCAGACCATTTGCGTTGTCTGACGCCGCAGACTGCACGCTCGGTCCGTACTTTCGAATACCGTCGATCGCCTGTCACGCATCATGAATGTCTCCCGCTCGCAAACGAGGGTACAATGACGCTCGTGTCACACCGCGGGGCTCCGGCCCCAACATATACAAAGGAGTCAAACATGGGTTGCGAGCACGCACAGGCGGCCGGCGGGCAAACGTCGCCGTCGCAATTTGAGGAGAATACGCTGTCCGAGGTCAAGCGCGTTATCGCCGTGCTTTCCGGTAAGGGCGGCGTCGGCAAGTCATTCGTCACCGGCGCCATCGCCACGGAGCTTTCCCGCCACGGTCACAAGGTCGGCGTCCTCGATGCCGATATTACCGGCCCCTCTATCCCTAAGATGTTCGGCATGAGCGGACGTCACGTCCATGCTCTCGGCAATCTTATGCTGCCCGAGATCTCGGAGCACGGGGTCAAGGTCATGAGCTCCAACCTGCTGCTCCAAAACGAAACCGACCCCGTCCTCTGGCGCGGTCCGGTTATCGCGGGTGCCATCAGGCAGTTCTGGAGCGAAACCTCATGGGGCCCCATCGACTACCTGCTGGTCGACATGCCTCCGGGAACGGGCGACGTCGCCCTCACCGTCTTCCAGTCGCTGCCCGTCGATGGCATCGTCATCGTCACGAGCCCGCAGGATCTGGTCTCGATGATCGTCGCCAAGGCGGTCAACATGGCCGAGAAGATGAACGTCCCCATTCTGGGAATCGTCGAAAACATGAGCTATATCGAGTGCCCCGATTGCGGCAAGAAGATCGAGGTCTTTGGCAAGAGCAAGCTCCCCGAGGTCGCCGAGCGTTACAACCTCGAGATCCTAGGGCAGCTTCCCATCAATCCGGCACTCGCCGAGGCTTGCGATAAAGGCGAGGTTGAGACCGCACTGCCCGACGGTATGCTGCCCCAGGCCGTCTCTGCCGTCGAGGCCATTGCCCCGCACGAGACCGTCGAGGCTTAAGTGAACACAAACGCCTCCTATGACGTCTTGGTAATCGGCGGCGGGGCCTCGGGTCTCGCCGCCGCCATTACGGCCGCACACGCAGGCAAAAGCGCCTGCATCATTGAGCGCGATGTTGCCTGCGGCCTTAAACTTCTTGCGACCGGCAACGGCCGCTGCAACCTTTCCAACGAATCAATTGATTTCCAGCGGTACAACCACCCCGCATTCGTCGAATCCGTCATGGGTCCCCAGCCCGAGCAAGAGCTCGACAGTTTCTTCTCCTCGCTGGGCATCATGACGACCTCCGAGGAGGGCCGGCTGTATCCGCGCTCCCTTCGTGCCGAATCGGTGCGCGATGCGCTTCTCAACGCTTGCAATCACCTGGGTATCACCTTGATCTGTGGAGCAAACGTTGCCTCGGCATTCAAAGTCCCCGAGGGCTGGATACTCCAAATAGACCGTCCTGCGCGAGCACTCAAGGTAAAAAAGCACGACGACCGAAAAACGGAGGTCCGCTCGCTTCGGAAGGCGCTTGCCGACACCCCTCGCAAGAACGAGACGCTGCAGGCAAAGGCCGTAATTATCGCTACGGGCGGCAGCCCCGCCGACATCGCGAAGACGTTCAATCTTCCCCTCACACCGCAGCACCCCGTCCTCTGCCCCGTGTCGGCATCGGTCTTCGGCAACCAGGCTGCGCTCAAGACACTGGATGGCCTGCGCGTCCGCGCCCGCTTGACGCTCACCCGCAATCACGAGGAGCTCTGGCGCGAAGACGGCGAAGTGCTCTTCCGAACCTTTGGCATCTCGGGCGTTGCTGCCTTTAACCTCTCCCGTCGCGTCCAGCGCGGTGACACGATTCTGCTCGACGTTTTCCCCGACCTCTCCAAAGACGAGTTGCTCGATATGCTCAACCAGCGAGTTGAGTTGCTCGGCGGCTTTTCACCCCGCGACCCCCGCTGGCTCGACGGCATGCTCGCCCCGCAGTTCTCTCACGTTGTCTGCACCGCATTCGAACAGTGCCACCCCGGGTCGTACGACGTCATCCATCTGGTCTCAATCCTCAAGCACTTTAAGATGCTCGTCGAGGGAACGACAGAGGAGCGTTCGGCCCAAGTCACCCGCGGCGGCGTGCCCATCGAGAGCGTCTCAGCTCTCAACCTCTGCGTGAGCAACGCGGCAGACGCCCCACTTTACATCTGTGGCGAGGCGCTCGACATCGATGCCGATTGCGGCGGTTTCAACCTTGCATGGGCTTGGATCTCGGGTATTCGCGCTGCAAGCAGCCTATAGCCACGCAGTCTATAATCAAAACGCATTCGGGCCGTCTGGGACACCGGGCGGCCTCTTTCTTGCATCTAAGGAGACCTCGATGATCGAAATCACCCAAGTCCACGCGTCACTCGATGAGGCCGGCGACGAAACCGCCTGCCTTGCTATTGGTAGACGCGCCGTCAAACGAGCCCTGCGATGCGAGGATTCCCAGATTAAAGCCATTGAGCTCCATCGCAAGTCAATCGACGCCCGTAAAAAGCGAGATGTCCATTTTATTTTGAGCTTTCGAGTTGAGCTGACAAGCTCCCGACTCGAGCAAGAGGTGGTCGACCGCGTCGCCGAGCGCGACCGCTCGCGCATCCGCATGGTAGACGGCGAGGCTCCTTCATTCCCCAGCCCTGTCCCGAATGCACCCAAGGCTGTCTCTTATACACATCTCCGAGCCCACGAGACCGGAGCCTATCTCG
>URZN01000168.1 GCA_900552345.1 uncultured Collinsella sp.
AGGACGGATGGTCCTTGTTCGATCCGGGAATCATAGACGGCTCCTAGTCGTGGGCATGATTGGTTATGGGGCCGACGTGGACGAGTTTGGGGTCCTCGCCGCGCTCAAGCGCCAGGTCGCGCAGGATGGCATCCTCGCGTGCCTCCATGACCTCGGCCTCATCGTCCTCGATGTGGTCGTAACACAGCAGGTGCAGCATTCCGTGCACGAGCATCAGTCGGCACTCATCGGCGGGGTTGTTGCCAAAGCCAGGGGCCTGGCGGGCAATGACCTGCGGGGCCAGGATAATATCGCCGAGCTCAAGTGTCTCGTCGGCGGGAATGTCCTCGTCAAAGGCCGAGTCGCATTCAAACGAAAGCACGTCGGTCGTGCGATCGATGCCACGCCACTCAAGATTGAGCTCGTGCATCTCGTCCTCATCGACATACGAAAGGGAAATCTCGACCTCACGCTCAACACCCTCGGCGGCAAGCACAACTCCGCAGATGTGCTCAACCTCCTGGGCATCGAGCAGCGTATCGAGCTCGGCATCGTTGCTGATCAATACACTCAACGGGACTCCTTTCGATCGTGCGCGCGTTGCTCGCGCGCGTCGTCGTATGCATCATAGGCCTCAACGATACGGCCCACCAGGGCATGACGCACCACATCGGCGCGCTCCAGGTGAGAAAACGCCACATCGTCGACGCGACCCAAAATCCTTTCGATATCGGCAAGACCGCCGCGACGACCCACCAGGTCACGCTGGCTCAGGTCGCCGGTAATCACGAACTTGGAATTAAAACCCAGGCGCGTCAGGAACATCTTCATCTGCTCGGGCGTCGTGTTTTGTGCCTCATCGAGCACCACAAAGGCATCACTCAACGTTCGACCGCGCATGTAGGCGAGCGGGGCGATCTCGATCACGCCACGCTCCATAAGCTCATCGGTGCGTTCGCGATCCATCATGTCAAAGAGGGCATCGTAGAGCGGTCGCATATACGGGTCGATCTTTTCCTCGAGAGTGCCGGGCAAAAAGCCCAGGTTCTCCCCCGCCTCGACAACCGGGCGCGTCAGGATCAGGCGGCCTACCTCATGGCGTTTGAGCGCGGCGACGGCGAGCGCCATGGCCAGATAGGTTTTACCGGTACCGGCGGGACCGAGGCCAAACGTAATGGTATGCGAGCGAATGGCATCCACGTAGCGCTTTTGGCCGAGCGTCTTGGGGCGGATGACGCGACCGCGATACGATAGCAGCACGTCATCGCGCAGCGACGAGGCATCATGCTCGCCGTCGCGCAGAACGGCCAGACAGCGCGAGACATCATCGGCAGACAGTGTGCGTCCGGCGGCCGCCTCGCGAAAAGCATGCTCGAAAAAACGCGCCACAAGCTCGACCTCGTCCGGATCGCCGCTCACGGCAACGCTGTCACCGCGGGCAACCACATGGGCGCGCACCAAGTTCTCGAGCGCACGAAGGACGCCATCGCCGGCGCCCAAAACGCGCGAGGGATCGATACCCTCGGGAACGGTAAGTCTAATCTTCGAGGCTTCCATGAACCTCCCTGCGTGCATGGACCAAGCCGGAATCATCGACTCCGATGATAGCAACATCGAGCAGGCACGGGGCTGTGAGTCCACAGGTATCATCGAGACGGGCATGATGGAACGAGCCGAGCGTCAGGTTGTCACCATACTCGAGCACCGCACGCTCGACCGTGCCCACGCGACGACGGGCATCGGCGATCGCAAGCTCCTGTGCGGCGGCACGCATGCGACGGCTGCGTTCGGCCATGACCTCAGGAGGTACCTGGTCGGGCATGTCGGCGGCGAGGGTGCCGGGGCGCTTACTATAGCGGAACACGTGCATGCGCGAAAAGCCCACGCGACGGCACAGTGCCAGCGACTCCTCGAACTCCTCGTCCGTCTCGCCAGGAAAACCGACGATGACATCACACGAAAGAGACGCTTGTGGCAGGTTAGCGCGAATCATGCGCACCGTATCCTCAAAGGCCTCGGCACTATAGGGACGACCCATGCGATGCAGCGTCGCCGTGCAGCCAGACTGCACGGGAAGGTGCAAAAACGGCGCGATACGCTTCGGATAGCGAGCCATCACCTTGAGCAGGCGCTCGGAAATATCCATGGGTTCCACCGAGGAGATACGCACGTGGGCGATCTCGGTGCGCTCCATGATGGCCTGGAGCAGCTCATCGATCTCGACATGTTCGTCGGTCGCGCTCTTGCCGTCATAGGCACCCAGATTCACGCCGGTCAGCACGACCTCGGGCACGCCGGCCTCCTGCGCTTCGCGCACCTGTTCGAGCACGGACTCGACGGGCACGGAACGCTCGGGGCCGCGGGCCTTCCACACAATGCAATAAGTGCAGCGGTGGTTGCAGCCATCCTGGATCTTCACGCCCAGCCGCGAACGACCGAGCGCATCGACCACGTCGCCATCGCTGCAGGCGGGCACGCTATCGGATTCGACACCTAGCACCTCACAGACGCGCTCGGCGACGTCTATCTTGGACGGTTCGGCGATCACGCGATCGGAGAGCTCCAGCAGCTCCTCGGGATGCAGGTTAACGACGCAGCCGGTTACGACCACGTAAGGCTCTCCCGAATAGGCCAGGGCGTGACGGACGGCCTTGCGGGTCTTGGCCTCGGCCTCCCCCGTCACGGCACAGGTATTGATGACGATCAGTTCTGCATCCTGAGGCTCCACCATTGCAAAACCCAAGCGCATAAGATCAGCAGTGATACGGTCGGACTCAACCCGGTTGACACGGCATCCGAGGTTGACGACAGAAATATGGGGTGCGAGCACACGGGCTCCTTAATCGAGGATGTCGTCGAGGGCACTCTTGATACGGTCGGTCACCGACTTCTTACCGGATGCGACGTCATCGCCCATCTCGTCGGCAAAGGCGCGAAGCAGCTCGCGCTGCTTGTTGGAGAGATTGATGGGGACGACCACGCGAAGCTGCACGATCAGACGACCGCGCGAACCGCCGCCGCCGATACGCGGCATGCCGTAATTGTTGACGCTCACGGTGTCACCGTACTGTGTGCCGGCGGGGACGCACAGCTTGACGACCTCGTCAGGCATAATGCCCTCGACCTCAATCTCGCAACCGAGCGCGGCCTGAGCAATCGAGATATCGCTCACCAGGTACAGGTCATCGCCATTACGCTTAAAACGCTCGTGGTCGGCGACGCGCACGTTGACGATCAGGTCGCCCGAGGGTTCGCCGCGAAGGCCGGCCTCGCCAAAACCACTCACGCGCAGCTGGCGACCAGTCGAAACACCGGCGGGAATATCGATGTCAATCTTTTCGTGAGAAGGCGTGCGGCCCTGGCCATCGCAGGTCTCGCAGGGATGATCGATGACCGTGCCTTCGCCGTGGCAGTCGGGACAGGGCGAAGAGGACTGAACCTGGCCCAGGAAAGAACGCTGGACCGTCGTCACATAGCCTGTGCCGTGACAGCGGCTGCACTGCTTCTCGGTCGCGCCCTCGGCCTTGCCGGTGCCGTTGCAGTCGTCGCAGGGAGCAAGGCGATCGTAGCTGATCGTCTTTTTGCAGCCAAGCGCCGCCTCCTCGAGCGTCACCGAAAGGGAAATGGCCATATCGCGGCCGCGACGACGCTCGCGGCGATTTCGGGCGCCACCGCCGGCACCGCCGCCAAAGAACGACGAGAAGAGGTCGTCCATACCCATGCCGCCAAAGATATCGTTGATATCGACATAGCCAGAACCACCGGGGCCGTCCGCGGTACCGTAACGGTCGTAGTTAGCACGCTTCTGCTCGTCGGAAAGAACGGAATAGGCCTCGTTGAGCTCTTTGAACTTGGCCTCGGCCTCGGGGTCGTCCGAAACATCCGGGTGTACCGTACGGGCTTTCTTTAGAAACGCGCGCTTGATCGTCCGCGCGTCGGCATCCTTGTCAACGCCAAGTACCTCGTAGTAATCCCTATTTTCCGACACGACCGAATCCTTCCAACTTTCATTATTGTCACAGTGCGTCCTATACCCAAGCTGGGCCGGCCGCAAACAGAGGGTTTGATGTTATTACATCCCGTAGGGCGAAAGCATGGCCTGCTGCGAGCAGCTCGCAAACCAGACCGACACGAGCGCAAACATAAAGCCGTTGGCAAAACCATTGGCAAACTGCATCGCGCCGCGCTTCCACCACAGCAGGCTGCGATGAAGCACGCCGTCCGACAGCACCATGACTGTCTCTTATACACATCTGACGCTGCCGACGATCTTACGCGTGTAG
>URZN01000169.1 GCA_900552345.1 uncultured Collinsella sp.
CGCCCATGGACACTCCTTAACAAGCAAAACGAATACGCGGGGCGCCGTTTATGCCAGCACCCAACCGTCCGCTATTGTCCCACATGCGACATGGCCCACAGCATCGCAATGCAAAGCACCGCCATCAATCCCGTGCACACGGCAGCGATCACAGAATCGCCCATGCGCCTTCCCAACGACCGCGGCTCACGCACTTGCCCTGTTCCGTACATCATGGCTCCTCCTTGAGACCAGCTCCTTGTTACGGCCTCATCATCGCAGCGCCGCACATGGGCTGCCATCGATTTGGCTTACGTCCAGCTTTCCTTTTTGAAAGGTTGGACCGTACAGGCAAGAGACGCTTTCAAACGCATGCATCGTCCCGTTGAACTACAATGTGCTTCACGATATGTGCCGTAACCTGGGCGCGACAGATTCTCCGCGCCCGCATCGAAAGGACCAGCTATGAGCGCTGCTCGCAAGACACTCAAAATCCTTGCCCTGATTTATTTTGTTCTGGGCATCGCCAGCCTCGTCATCGGAATTGCCGGCATTGTTACCGGCAATTTTGGATCCGCTTACGGATCGAACGCCACACTCGCCGCTGTTGTGGTGATTGTTAAGGGCCTCGTCGACCTTGCCGCAGGCGTCGCCGGTATCAAGGGCGCCAACAAGCCTTCGCAGGTAGACGGCGCATTTAAGCTCGGTATCGTTGCCGCGGCAGCCACGCTCCTCCAAGCCGTGCTCACGCTTCCCGCACTCGGCGGCAGCTCCGTCAATATAATCGCCTTTGTCATCGTGGTCTACGACCTGTTCTTTGTTCAGCAGGCACACGCCGTTAAGGCCGAGAACAAGGACCGCCTGTAAGCGCCCGCTTCTCATAACCTCTGTTGCAACCAAGCAACTAAAAAGGGCCGATCGCGCATCTCCGCGGTCGGCCCTTTGCGTTTGCCTAGATAAAACCTACCAAAATAAACCTGTCCCTTTTTTGGCAGGTTAGTGGCGGTACTCGGCGATGACGAAGTCGATGTCGGTTTGAAGGGTGTCCAAATTTGCCAGGCGCTCTTTGTCGGCAGGGCGCGTGCGATAGTAGTACGGCGTCATCTGGAACACCGCCTCGATGTCGGCCTGCGTCTGGAGCGTAATATTCGCAGATACCCGGTGCGTTCCGACTAACTCGAGCTCGGTTGTCTTCGGCAGCTTCTCATCGTTAAGGTACGGCGTGTCGTAGAGCACCTCCTTGAGCCCAAACAGATGGCGTGCACCTGGCACGACGGTGTAGAGCGAGCCCTCGGGCGCCAGCACGCGAGAAAACTCACGCTCGTTAAAGGGAGCGAAGAGCTCGGTCACCATATCGAAGGCGCCATCGGCCACGGGGATATCCTTCATGTTGGCCACGAAGTAGGTCGCGTCGCCGCGCTTGGCGGCCAGGCGCACCATCTCCTTGCCCAGGTCGAAACCGTAAGCATCCACGCCCGGCACCGCGCCCATGGCGCTGGTGTAGTAGCCCTCGCCGCAGCAAATATCGAGCAAGGCCAGCGGCTTGTCCGACGTAGCTGCGCACCGCTGAGCTCGTTCGCGCACCAGCTCGACCATCGCATCGCGCAACGGCGCATAGTAACCGCGGTTCAGAAAGTCGCGACGGCTGCGTGCCTGCGACTTGGGATCGCCCATGGAGTCGCCGCTCTTGGACGAGCGCAGCAGATATAGATAGCCCTCGCGAGCACGGTCAAACCGGTGTCCGCCCGCGCATGCAGCGCCGCGTTCGTCATCCACCAACGGTTCATGGCAAACGGGACACAACAACATGGCAACTCCTTAGCGCGAACAACACAACACCCACCATTGTCGCACGCCTTCCCCACCTAGTCATTGGGGACGTTCTTGAATGAGTAATCGTTTTAGAACGTCCCCAATGACTAGTCGATTAGGAGTATCATCGTCTGCGCAAATGAGCACGAAAGAGCATATTAGAGATTGAGAGCGTATGGCTGATACCGTATCTAAGCACATTGACATGACCACCGGCTCGCTGTGGCGCAATATCCCCCTGTTCGCCTTCCCCGTGGCCGCCACGAGCATCTTGGAGCAGCTGTCGAACCTCATCGCCACGGTCATCATCGGTAACTTCTCGGGTGACCAGGGAACCCTCGCCATGGCGGCGGTCGGCTCCAATGTTCCGCTTACCAGTCTTATGCTCAACTTGTTTATTGGCATGTCGCTTGGCTCCAACGTGGTCATCGCCAACGCTATCGGCCGCAACGATCAGAACATGGTCAAACGCGCCGTCCATACCTCGATTTTAATGGCGCTCGTAGGCTTTGTCGTCATTGCGCTGGGCGAGATCTTTGCCGAGCCCATGCTCGCCGCGCTCAATGTTCCCGCCGAAACCATGCCGCTCGCTTCGCTCTACCTGCGCGTCTTTTTGCTCAGCATGCCCTCGATCTTGCTCTACAACTTTGAGGCCGCGATCTTCCGCTCCGTCGGCATCACCCGCATGCCGCTGCAGGCGCTTGTCGTGTCCACCGTCCTCAACATTGGCCTGGATCTCATCTTTGTCCCCGTACTCCACTGGGGCGTCGCGGGCGTCGCCATCGCCACCGCCATCGCCTACACCGTCAGCGCCGCTACGCTCTTTATCCGCCTGCTCAAGACCGACTCTGTCGTCCGCGTCACCCCGCGTGACTTGGCTATCGACCCCGTCGCCCTCAAGCGCATCGTCAAAATCGGCCTGCCCGCCGGCATCCAAAGCGCCGTCTTTGCCGTCGCCAACATCATCATCCAGTCTGCCATCAACAGCCTGGGCACCGAGGTCATGGCGGCATCGAGCGCCGCCATGAGCCTGGAGTACGTGTGCTACAACCTGCTCAACAGCTTTAGCCAGGCTTGCACCACCTTTGTGGGACAAAACCACGGTGCCCGCCAGATCGACCGCTGCACCAAGACGCTCAAGGTCTGCCTAGTCGAAGGCGGTATCGTCGCGCTCACCACAATTATCGTTATTGTCGGCCTGGGGCGCGAGATTTTGTCGCTGTTCAACAGCGATCCCAACATCGTCTCAATCGGCTATATCCGCGTGTGCTCAATCTTCCCGGCGTACGCCTTTAGCATGTTCTACGAAAACATGTCAGGCTACCTGCGCGGCTTTGGTATCTCGCTCACGCCCGCCCTCATCACCATGATCTGCGTCTGCGGCATCCGCTTCTATTGGGTGTTCTTCGTGTTCCCGCACTTCCGCACCTTTGCGAACATCATGATGGTCTACCCCATCAGCCTGGGCACCACGGCGTTCTTTATGGTCGTGGCGGTGCTACTCTGCCACCCGGCACGCACCTATCGCGCCACCCAAGCCAAAGCGACAGCCCGCTAAACACCGCACTCAACGCCACACCAGCCATTAATTGACAACATGCGAGCTCATATAGTCGATAAAGCGCCTCGTGGCGATGGGCATGGTGTCCCAGCTGCGCCAGGCGGCCACCACGTCGCGCGAGGGGGCGTGCACGATGGGACGTACGCGAATATCGGCCCGCATGCCCTCCACAGTACGGCGGTAGAGCATGCTCACGCCTAGGCCCTCCTCCACCATCGCCATGATGGTGTAGTCGTCGGTTACCTCGCTCGTCACGTGTGGCGACAGTCCATGCGCCGCAAATGCATCGAGCACCAGGCTCTGTTCGCCCTCATCCAGCAGCACAAACGGCTCGGACGCCAGATCGGCGAGCGTCACCTTTTCCTTTGCCGCCAGCGGATGCGCGGCCGGCAACAATGCCACCAACTCGTCGTGATAGACGACGCGCTTCTCGAGCCCAGCGGTAAATCCGCGTGCCGTAAAACAAAAATCAACCACGCCATCGTGCACCCATTGAGCGTTGCGCGTGTAATCGCCCTGCTTGAGGGTGAAGCGTACGCCCGGGTGCAGCGCACCAAAATCGCGGATCACGCGCGGCAGCACGGTACGACTCACGTTGGTAAACGTCGCGATGCGAATATCTGTCGACGAAAGCCCCAGCAGCTCCTGGCGCTTGCCCTCGAGCTCGGCCTCGGCGGTCACAATCTGGCGCAGGTACGGCAGATACTGCTTGCCGTCGCGCGTAAGCGATACACCCTGCTTGCCGCGCTCGATAAGCGTGGTGCCCAGCTCACGCTCGAGCGCCTTGACGGCCTGGCTCACCGCACTTTGCGTATAGCCCAGCTCGTCCGCCGCACGTTTCAGGCTACCGCAATCGACCACCATACAAAC
>URZN01000170.1 GCA_900552345.1 uncultured Collinsella sp.
GGCTCCGGTCTCGTGGGCTCGGAGATGTGTATAAGAGACAGCAATCGTCCAGGCCGGCCTTGTTGTCCGAATGCACGTTGACGAGCACCTGCGGGTACTTCTTCATGATGCCGGCAAGGTCGGTAAGGGTGCGGCCGGTGCGCTTGAGCACGGCCAGCAGCTGCAGAGCCGTCACCAGACCGTCGCCGGTGGTGTTGTGCTCCAGGAAGATGATGTGGCCGGACTGCTCGCCACCGATAACAGCACCGTCCTCGAGCATGCGCTCAAGAACATAGCGGTCGCCCACGGCGGTCTGGACCATCTCAAAGCCCTGCTCCTTCATTGCGATGGAGAAGCCCAGGTTGCACATGACGGTCGAGACGATCTCGGAGTTGGCGAGCTTGCCGCGAGCAGCAAGGTCGGAGCCGCAGATAGCCAGGATGTAGTCGCCATCGATCTCGTTGCCCTCACTGTCCACGAACAGCACGCGATCGGCGTCGCCGTCGTGGGCCAGGCCGATATCGGCGTGGGTGCGCAGCACGAGCTCGCGCAGGGGCTCAAGGTGCGTGGAGCCGCACTCGACGTTAATGTCGGTGCCGCAGTAATCGGTGTTGATGGCATGCACCGTGGCGCCCAGGCGCTGCAGCGCGGCAGGCGTGGTCTGGCAGGAAGCACCGTGACCGCAGTCGACGGCAACAACCAGGCCGTTGAGCTTAAGGCCGTCGAGGGTGCTGATAGCGTGGTCGACGTATGCCTTGCGGGCGTCCTTCATCTTGATGATGTGGCCCACACCAGCGCCGGTCGGCAGCGTGTCGGCAGCCATGGCCTCCTCGGACATGACCCAGGCGCTGATCTCTTCCTCAACAGCATCGGGAAGCTTCATGCCCTTGCGGCTAAAGAACTTGATGCCGTTGAACTCCGGCGGATTATGCGAAGCAGAAATGACGATGCCGCCGTCAAGCTCGTTTTGAACGGTGAGCAGCGCCACGGCCGGTGTAGGGATAACGCCGCAGCAGTGCGGGCGGCCGCCCTCGGCCATAATGCCGGCGGTCAGAGCACTCTCGAGCATGGTGCCCGAAAGACGCGTATCGCGGCCGATGCAGATGTCCGGACCAAGGAACTTGGTCGCCGCACGGCCAAGGCGAAATGCGAGATCGCACGAGAGGTCGGCGTTGGCGACGCCACGGACGCCGTCGGTACCGAAGATGTTCCGGGGCATAGGATCGCTCCTTCCCAAGTGGGCAAAACGAAGCCGCCCACCCTAGTCGAAAAGAAAAGCGGGACCCACCGAGCAATCGGTAGGCCCCGCTTGTACATTGTATCTCGTAAGGAGATAAAACCTTAGCGCTTGGAGAACTGGGGAGCGCGGCGGGCCTTCTTGAGGCCGTACTTCTTGCGCTCGACCACGCGAGCATCGCGCGTAAGGAAACCGGCCTTCTTGAGGTCAGCACGGTAGTCGCCAGCGTTCAGAAGAGCGCGAGCGATGCCCAGGCGCAGAGCGCCGGACTGACCGGAGATGCCGCCGCCATCGCACAGAGCGATAACGTCGAACTGACCGGCGGTGTCGGTCACCTTGAGGGGAGCAAGGGCGTTCTCAACGAGCTGATGACGGCCGAAATACTGCTCGGCGTCACGCTTGTTGATGGTCACCTTGCCGGTGCCGGGGACGAGACGGACGCGGGCGACGGCGTTCTTACGACGGCCGGTACCCTGGTAGACAACGGTGTTCTCAGCCATCTTTAAGCCTCCAGCTCAATCTTCGTGGGGTTCTGGGCAGCATGCGGATGCTCGGCACCAGCGTAGACCTTAAGCTTGGTCATCTGGGCACGGCCGAGGGTGGTCTTGGGCAGCATGCCGCGAACGGCGCGCTCGATGACCTTCTCCGGGTGCTTCTCCATAGCCTGGCGGAAGCTCTCAGCCTTGAGGCCGCCGTTGTAGCCGCTGTGGCGATAATAGGTCTTCGTGTCGGCCTTGTTACCGGTAAGCTGGACCTTATCGGCGTTGATGACGACAACGAAGTCGCCGCAGTCGCTGTTGGGCGTGAACTGGGGCTTGTTCTTACCGCGCAGGATCATTGCGATCTGGGTGGCAAGACGGCCCAGGACAGCACCATCGGCGTCGACGAGAACCCAGTTGCGCTGGACCTCGCCCTGCTTGGCGTAGTGAGTCGATTTCGAAATCACTTAGACTCCTCCATGTACAGTACGTGTTGTTACAGAGATTCACGGGGCTCTGCAAGTAACCCGTCCATATTACCCCGCTCGCCGCCCGAGTCAACAGGTATTTTGGCTCCGACCAGAGTTTCTGCACATGTCGTCCATGCCCGGTGCCTTCACGAGGCAGGGCCCAGAGATCCCTCGGCGTGCGAATGGTTCTCTGGGCCCTGTCTTTTGTCGCTTTTTGTGGGTCGATCGTCTTAACGCTCAACGAACTCCTGTATTTCCGCAAGCAGGCGCTTTGCCTCTCGGCGGCCTTGGATATACAAGTCGAGCAACTTGGCCGTGTCGTGCTCCACATGGCCGACCTCGACCGGTTTTTGCGGAGCCACAATCAGGGCACGGCCCTCGCGCTCGTACTTCCAGAGGTGCATGCGCTGGACGTTATAGCGGTCATGGCGCGTCTCGATGGCCTCGAGCAGATAGGGATAGTCGCCATAGCGCGCACGCGCGGCCGGCATAAACTCGTAGGGCGCCTTTTCGTACGAGCGGTCCTGCGTGAGCACGACGACCGCGCGATCGTATCCGGCCTCTTCCAGCACGTGCTCGACAGGCACCGAATCTGCCACACCGCCGTCAACGTACTTGTGACCATCAATCTCGACCGGCGGCGTCACCAGCGGCAACGAGGTCGAGGCACGCACGCAATCGATATCGAGCATGGCGTTTTTGACGGGCAGGTAGGCAGCGGTGCCAAATAACATGTCCGTCGCGACAGCATACATTTCGATGGGGCTCGCGTCGAAGGCCTCGTTATCGAAGGGGTCTAGGCGATCCTGCACGTCGTTGAAAATAAAGTCGTAGCCGACGATGGAGCCCGTGGACGCAAACGATGCGGCACCCATGTAGCGGCTGTCGTTGCAAAAAGCCAAGTTGATGCGGTTGGCACGGCCGATCTGGTGCGACTTGTAGTTCACGCCGTTGAGGGCGCCGGCCGATACACCGTAGACAGCCGGAATCTCGACGCCAGCCTCCATGAGGACGTCGAGCACGCCCGCGGTAAACTGCCCGCGAAAACTTCCGCCCTCCAAAACGAGCGCGACCTTGCCGGCGTTCTTTGCCTTATCTTCTGCAGTCATATTGACCTCCTGCGATTACGTTTTGGCCTTCTTCTACCCAGTTTTGGGATGGCAAGCGCGCAGGTTTTGGAGTTAAGGGGTCGGGGCAGTCGACGGGAAAGCGCGTCCCGGTCTCAGAGCAAATTCCGGGTCGCATTTTCCGCTGAGCCCGTCATCAGGAAGATGAATCCCATTCCGAATGAGGATTCCGGGATGCAGTTTCCGCTTGATGTGCCATCCGGAAACTACGTCCCAGTCTGAATGCGGATTCCGGGACGTGCTTTCCGCCTGGGCCGCCATTGGGAAAGCGCGTCCCACCCTGCGTTGCCGTAGCGTTTGCTTAACGCCCGCGCCCTGCACAGAGTTCGATTCTCCGCGGTACGGTGGATCCGTTGATGGGGCGAGACCGGGGCAAGACGCCCGATCGGCATCGCATCTATATTGGGCTGGGGCATTGCGCGGAGAATCCGCGTATTTGCTTCGCAAATCCGCACCGGCTTCGGCCGCCTGCCGGCGTCCTCGCCCGCGGGCTAAAAACGCTTACGCGTTTTCTTTACGCCCGCGCCCTGCATAGAGTTCGATTCTCCGCGGTACGGACAAGAAATAAAAAGGCAGGTAGATATGAGTATCTACCTGCCTGTTGCTTATGGTGGAGGCGCGGAGAATCGAACTCCGGTCCACGAAAGCCCCCTGATTGGCATCTCCAAGCTCAGTCGCTGGTTTTGTCTCGGACGCTTTGCGCGCAGCGACACGCTCGCGGCGTCCTAACCGGTTCGGTCTTAGCCTGCGCCATACCGATTACGTGCGCAGGAGCATTCCCCTAAAATGACGTCGCGCCGGTGTCGGGGAAATCACCGGGTTGACGCGCCGCTATAAACTAAGCAGCGAGAGCCATAGGCTCAAAAGAAGAGTTGTTGTCAATTCAATTTGACGGTACCCCTG
>URZN01000171.1 GCA_900552345.1 uncultured Collinsella sp.
GACCACGTGTCGGTGATCGGTAACGGCTGCGTCGTCAACCCCAAGGTTGTCCTTGAGGAGATCGACATGTTCGAGGCCGACGGCATCACCACCAAGAACCTCAAGATTAGCGGCAACGCGCATGTCATCATGCCGTACCACATCGATCTGGATGGCGCCTTTGAGCAGAAGCTCGGCAAGAAGAACATCGGTACCACCAAGCGTGGCATCGGTCCGTGCTATCAGGACAAGATGGCCCGCATTGGCCTGCGCATGCAGGACATGCTGGACGAGGCGCTGTTCCGCGACAAGCTTGAGACCGCTCTCGCCCGCGTGAACCCCGAGCTCGAGCTCATCTACAACCTGCCCACCTACACCGTGGACCAGATTTGCGACGAGTACCTGCCGATGGCCGAGCGCCTGCGTCCCTACATCACCGAGACGAGCCTGCTGCTCAACAACATGATCGATGAGGGCAAGAACCTGCTGTTTGAGGGCGCCCAGGCGACGCTGCTCGACATCGACCACGGCACCTATCCGTACGTGACGTCTTCCAACTGCACCGCCGGCGGCGCCATCACCGGCTCCGGCGTGGGCATGAAGAACGTCGACCGCGTACTGGGCGTCATGAAGGCCTATATCACTCGCGTCGGTTCGGGCCCCATGCCCACCGAGCTTTCCTATGAGTCCGAGGCCGGTCACACGCTGACCGAGGAGGGCTATGAGTACGGCGTGACCACTGGTCGCCGTCGTCGTTGCGGCTGGTTTGACGGCCCTATCGCCAACTATGCCTCGCGCGTCAACGGCCTCACCGACATCGCCATGACCAAGCTCGACGTGCTTTCGGCCTTCGACACCATTAAGGTGTGCGTTGCCTATGACGTCGATGGCGAGCGTTACACGAGCGTGCCCGAGCACCAGGTGCGCTTTGAGCATGCCAAGCCCATCTACGAGGAGCTTCCTGGCTGGAAGTGCGATATCACCGGCTGCCGCAGCTTTGAGGAGCTGCCGCAGGAGGCTCAGGACTACGTGGCGTTTATCGAGGATCTGGCACACACCCGCGTGACGTTCATTGGCGTTGGCGCCGGTCGCGAGCAGATCATCAACCGATTCTGGAAGTAATCGGGACTATTTGGTTATTGCGATATACCCCTTTGCAGCCCAAGCGGGCGGCCGAGGGGTATATTTGCTTGCAAAGGGCTCGCGCGGAGCGGGCCGTTAATCCATAGAGGAGGCACCCTTGAAGGCGGACACTCAAACCATCGACATCCTGTTGTTGGGCAGCGGCGGCCGTGAGCATGCTATGGCAGCTAAGCTCGCAGCATCACCGCGCGCCGGCAAGCTCTACATCGCGCCGGGCAACGGCGGCACCGCGAGCTGCGGCGAGAACGTTGTTCTCGACGACTGCGATCCTGCGGCCGTGGCGGCGTTTGCTCAGAGCCACGGATGCGGACTCGTGGTAATTGGCCCCGAGGCTCCGCTCGTGGCGGGCGTGGCCGACGCCGTGCGCGCGGCGGGTATTCCCTGCTTTGGCCCGGGTGCCGAGGGTGCCCAGATGGAGGGCTCCAAGCTGTTCTCCAAGCAGCTCATGGAGCGTGCGGGCATTCCGACGGCAGCCTATGGTTCGTTTACCGACGAGGCTTCGGCTCTCGCCTACGTGCGCGAGCAGGGCGCCCCGCTGGTCGTCAAGGCCGACGGCCTTGCCGCGGGCAAGGGCGTTATCGTGGCGACCGAACTTGAGCAGGCCGAGGAGGCCGTGCGCGAGTGTTTTGGCGGCACCTTTGGCGATGCCGGCAACACCGTGGTCATCGAGGAGATGCTCGTTGGTCCCGAGTGCTCGCTGCTGGCCTTTACCGACGGCAAGACCGTGCGCCCCATGGCTACCTCGCAGGACCACAAGCGCGCGCTCGAGGGCGACAAGGGCCCCAACACCGGCGGCATGGGTGTCTACAGCCCGGTGCCCATCGTGACTGACGAGGAGCACGCCACCATGGTGGCGGTCATGGAGCAGACCGTGGCCGAGCTCGCTGCCGAGGGTATCGACTACCGCGGCTGCCTGTACGGTGGCTTTATGCTCACGCCTGCCGGCCCCAAGGTGCTGGAGTTCAATGCTCGCTTTGGCGACCCCGAGACGCAGGTCGTGCTGCCGCGCCTTAAGAACGACCTGGTCGAGGTCATGCTGGCTTGTGCCAACTGCGAGCTCGACCAGATTGAACTCGACTGGCGCGACGAGTGGGCCGTGGCCGTTGTCCTGACGAGCGCGGGCTATCCCGGCAGCTATGAGAAGGGCAAGGTCATCACCGGTATTGAGGATGCCGAGGCCATGGAGAACGTGACCGTGTACCACGCGGGCACTGCCGTGGTGGACGGCCAGCTCGTGACCAATGGTGGCCGCGTGCTTGCCGTGACCGCTCTGGGCGACACGTTCGAGAACGCTCGCAACCTTGCCTACGAGGCCTGCGAGAAGATTGATTTTGAGGGCAAGACCCTGCGTCACGACATCGGCCTGCGCGCGCTGCGCGGCCGCGACGCCTGGGATGCCTAAAATCCGAGAGGAATGAGACGGATGGACGAGAAGAACGAAGAGCTCGTGGACGCGCAGATCGTCGAAGAGGACAGCCGCGTGTATGGGCACGCCGAGGGCGAGCCTGGTGGCGAGGTCGCTGACGAGCCGGCGCTGGTGCTGGGCGATGACGACCCGCACGATGCCGAGCTGCACGAGAAGATTCTTTCGGAGGAGTGCGCCTGGAAGGGCAAGATCCTCGACGTCCACCGTCTTGAGGTTGAGCTGCCCAACGGTCGCCGCAGCGCCCGCGATATCGTTCGCCATCCGGGTGCGGCGGCTGTTGTGGCACTGACCGAGAGCGGCAAGATCGTACTGGTGCGTCAGTACCGCACCGCCATCGACCGCGTGACGGTCGAGATTCCCGCCGGCAAGCTCGATCCAGGCGAGGACCCGCTCGATTGCGCCAAGCGCGAGCTGCATGAGGAGACGGGCTTTAGGGCTGGTCGCATTCGCTTTTTGACGTCGATTGTCACGTCCTGTGGCTTCTGTGACGAGATCATTCACATCTACCTGGCCACCAAGCTCGAGTTCGATGCACCCAACCCCGATGATGACGAGTTTGTCAACGTGGACCTCGTGCCGCTGCACGAGCTGATCGACGCCGTGCTCGACGGCAAGATCGAAGACGCCAAGACCGTCGTGGGCGCGCTTGCCTGCGACAGCATCGCACACCGCCTTGGGGGCACGGAGCTTTAACGAGTGGGGATAGCCCTGGGACAAGTACTACTGATTGCTTTGTTCCAGGGCCTTACGTTGCTGATATTTCTTTGAGGATCACATGCTGAAGAGGTTTCTTTCGTATTACAAGCCCCAGATGGGGCTTTTTGTTGCTGATACTGTTTGTGCTCTGGTGCTTGCCGCCATTGACCTTGCTTTTCCTATTATTCTGCGTAATTTGACCGGTGGGCTATTTACTCAGGGTCAGGCTGCCATTATGCAGGCGCTCGGCATGATCGCGGTGGGCTTGGTGCTGATGTATGCCGTCCGCTGCGCCTGCCGCTACTTTGTGAGCTATTGGGGCCACGTGATGGGCGCGCGCATGGAGTCCAAAATGCGCGAGGACCTGTTCGACCAGTATGAGCGCTTTAGCTTTGCGTACTTCGACCGCAACAGCTCGGGTGACATGATGAGCCGCGTGGTCAACGACCTGTTCGATATCTGCGAGGCGGCGCATCACGTACCCGAGTGGATCATCATCTGCGGTATCGAGATTATCGGCTCGTTTGTGATCCTCTTTACCATCGCTCCGGTGCTGGCGCTTGCCATGGCCGTGGTGACGGCGGCGTTTGCGGTCGTCATGTTTTGGCAGAACATGCGCATGCGCGAGGCCTTTAGCGACAACCGCAAGAAGATCAGCGGCATTAATGCACAGCTGCAGGATTCTCTGGCGGGCATGCGCGTGGTCAAGAGCTTTGCCAACGAGGAGACCGAGCGTGCCAAGTTCCGTGCCTCTAACGACCGCTACCTTTTGTCCAAGGAGAACATGTATCACGCCATGGGCGTCTATACCGCGACGTATGTCCTGCTCTCGGGTGTGCTCTATGTGATTGTGGTGCTGCTGGGCGGCTGGCTGGTCGCCCAGGGACAGCTGCAGGCGGTCGATATGGCGACCTTTGCACTCTATATTTCGCTGTTCTGCACGCCGCT
>URZN01000172.1 GCA_900552345.1 uncultured Collinsella sp.
CCGGTCTCGTGGGCTCGGAGATGTGTATAAGAGACAGCCTGACCACCGAGGGCCCGCTGCTGGTCCTTGCCGGCGCCGGCTCGGGCAAGACCCGCGTCCTGACCTTCCGCATCGCGCATATGCTTGGCGACCTGGGCGTTAAGCCCTGGCAGGTCCTGGCCATCACGTTTACCAACAAGGCCGCGGCCGAGATGCGCGAGCGTCTGGCAGCGCTCATCCCCAGCGGCACCCGCGGCATGTGGGTGTGCACCTTCCACGCTATGTGTGTGCGCATGCTGCGCGAGGACGCCGACCTGCTGGGCTACACCGGGCAGTTCACCATCTACGACGATGACGACTCAAAGCGCATGGTGCGCGACATTATGCAGACGCTCGGCATCGAGCAAAAGCAGTTCCCCATCAACATGATCCGCAGCAAGATCAGCTCGGCCAAAAACGCCATGATCGGGCCCGAGGACATGCTCAAATCCGCCGACAGCCCTAATGACAAAAAGGCTGCGCAGGTCTACCTGGAGCTGGAGCGCCGCCTGCGCGCCGCCAACGCCATGGACTTCGACGACCTGCTTGTGCGCACACTCGAGCTGCTGCGCACCCGCCCCGAGGTGCTCGACAAGTACCAGGAGCGCTTCCGCTACATTAGCGTCGACGAGTATCAGGACACCAACCACGTCCAGTACGAGATCGCCAACCTGCTGGCCGCCAAGTACCAAAACCTCATGGTCGTGGGCGACGACGACCAGTCCATTTATAGCTGGCGTGGCGCCGACATCACCAATATCCTGGACTTTGAGAAGGACTTTAAAAACTGCAAGACCGTCAAGCTGGAGCAGAACTACCGCTCCACGGGTCATATCCTGAGCGCCGCCAACGCCGTGGTGCGTCACAACTCGCAGCGCAAGGACAAGCGCCTGTTTACGGCCGAGGGCGACGGCGAGAAGATCCAGGCCTTCCAAGCAAGCGATGAGCGCGACGAGGGCCGCTGGATTGCCGGCGAGATCGAAAAGCTGCACTCCAAGGGCACGAGTTACGACGACATCGCCGTGTTCTACCGCACTAACGCCCAGTCGCGTATTCTCGAAGATATGTTCCTGCGTGCGGGCGTGCCCTACAAGATCGTGGGCGGCACGCGATTCTTCGACCGCGCCGAGATCCGCGACGTCATGGCTTACCTCAAGATGATCGTGAACCCGGCCGACGAGATGAGCGTCAAGCGCGTCATCAACACGCCGCGCCGCGGCATCGGCTCCACCTCGATCCAAAAGATTGAGCAGCTGGCGCGCGACAACCGTTGTTCGTTCTTCCAGGCTTGTGAGATCGCGTGCGCCGAAACCGGCATGTTTAGCGCTAAGGTGCGCAACGGCCTGTCGAGCTTTGTGTCGCTGGTGCGCGAGGGTCGCCGCATGGACGGCGAGCTCAAGGACGTTGTCGAGATGATTGTCGATAAGACGGGCCTTCTGCAGGCCTTCCGCGCCGAGGGCACCATGGAGTCTGAGAGCCGTGCCGAGAACATCCAGGAATTCCTGGGCGTCGCTGCCGAATTTGAGGAGACGCACGAGGATATCGAGGGTACGCTCGAGAGCCTAGAAGAGCTGCGCGCGGCCGGCGTTGCCGATGTGCCGGCCGGCGCTGAGCCCGAGCCCGTCGTGGTGAGCGCGCCTGCGCCTGAGCCGGGACCGTCCGCCCCGGCATCCTCGTTTGAGGCGCTGGTCGGCGCTCGCGACGCCGCTGGTTCCAACCCGCTCGATAGCCTGGCCGCCCCGGCGCTCTCGCCGCAGGATGCCCTGGCTGCTGCCATCGCGGGTAACGCCTATGCCGCGCCGACGGAGATGCCGGCGGGCGCCGTGCATGCCGACGAGATCGAGCGCACCTACGCTCCGCTCACCTGTAAGGCGCTGCCCGCTCTCATGGAGTGGCTTGCCCTGCGCTCCGACTTGGATTCTTTGGCAGGCGAGACGCATGCCATCACCATGATGACCATCCACTCCGCCAAGGGCCTGGAGTTCCCGGCGGTGTTCGTGGCCGGCATGGAGGAGGGCATCTTCCCGCACGTGCACGATTTTGGCGGCAGCGATGATCCGGGCAAGCTCGAGGAGGAGCGTCGCCTGGCCTACGTTGCCATCACGCGTGCTCGCAAGCGCCTGTTCTTGACCTATGCGGCAACGCGTCGCACCTACGGCTCGACCTCTGCCAACCCGCGCTCGCGCTTCCTCAACGAGATTCCGTTTGAGGACATTGAATTTAGCGGCATCGGTTCTGCCGGATTCGAAGGCACGGGCTGGGAGAAGCGCGGCGACCGTCACGGCACCTTTGGCTCGGGCATGGGCTCGGATATGTATGGCGGCAAGGTATTCGGTTCGCATACGCGCTCGACCGGCGGTTCCGCTTCGCGCGGTGGATCGAGCTTTGACGACTTCTTTGGCGGCAGCAGTTACGGGACCGAGCGCCATCGTGGGGTCTCGCCTGACGCCGGCCGTGTTGCCTCGACCTTTGGCTCGGGTGCGCCGCGGGCCAAAAAGCCCTCGTCCAAGGTGTCCCCGACGGTGGAGCGCAAGGTCGATCGCGCTAGCGCGTCGCAGGACTTTGCCGCAGGCGATACCGTGAGCCACAAGACCTTTGGCACAGGTACCGTGATCTCGGTTGTCGGAGACATGATCGAGGTTCAATTCGAAAAGACCGGCCAGACCAAAAAGCTAATGAAAGGTTTTGCACCGATCGTCAAGCTGTCGTAGTCTCGGCGGACCCGGGCGGGCGTATGGGGCAACATCGCCTGCTCGGGCAGTCCTGCGCAAGACGGAGAGCACATTAAGTGCTCTCCTTTGCGTGCGGAACTCGCGATCGATGTTGCCCCATACGCCCGCCCGGGTCCTTGGGTAACGTTGCTGAACGAGCGTTGCTTTGCCTCTCGCTTTTTGATCTGGAGAACCGGGTGGGCTGAATACTTAGACATGGCAAGGGGCTCCCCCGTTGAAGAACGGGGGAGCCCCTTGTTGCGTTTTTGATTGTCGTAACTAGTCAGAGGCTCGCCGGGACGGGGCGCGGGGTTTGGTCGATCGCGAGTTCCGCACGAGCCGGAGAGCGCTTAATGTGCTCTCCGTGCGAGCAGGACTGTCCGAGCAGGCGACCAAACCCCGCGCCCCGTCCCGGCGAGCGCTTGGGGACCGGTGACCTACAGGTGGCTGATGATCAGTTCCATATTGCCCTCGAGCTCGATCTTGTCCACGGTGCTGGGGGCCAGCAGGTGGCTTCCCTTGTGGACGGGGTCGCCGCAGATGGTGCCTTCGCCGTCGATGACCGACAGGCACATGAAAGGCCAACGCTGGTCGAGGGTTTTGCTGCCGTCGACGCGCACGCGATCGACAGTGTAGCAGGGGTTGGACTCGAGCTCGGTTACGCCGTCCACCTCGGGCGCGGTTATCGTGCCGTCGGTCGGAGCCTGGGCATCAAAGTCGATGCAGTCGAGGCTCTGCTCAATGTGCAGTGGGCGCAGCTTGCCGTCGGTGCCGGGACGGTCGTAGTCGTACAGGCGATACGTCACGTCGCTCGACTGCTGCGTCTCCAAAATGAGCGTGCCGGTCTTGATGGCGTGCACGGTACCGGAATCAATCTGGAAAAAGTCGCCCTTGTGGATCGGCAACACGTTGAGCATGTCGTCCCAACGGCCTTCCTCGATCATCTGTGCGGCCTCGGCGCGGTCCTTGGCACGCTGGCCGACGATGATCGTGGAGCCGGGCTCGCAGTCCAGCACATACCAGCACTCGGTTTTGCCCAGGCTGCCGTTCTCGTGCTTGGCGGCGTACTCGTCGTTGGGATGAATCTGGATCGAAAGGTCGTCCTTGGCGTCCAGAATTTTAATGAGCAGCGGGAACTCCTTGCCCTCGCAGCTGCCAAAAAGCTCACGGTGCTCGGCCCACAGCCACGACAGCGTGTGGCCAGCATACGGGCCCTCCGCAATCTGGCAGTCGCCGTTGGGGTGGGCCGAGATGGCCCAGCACTCACCGATGGGACCCTCGGGAATGTCATAGCCAAAGACGGTCTCCAGCTGGCGGCCGCCCCAAATCTTCTCGTGGAAGATCGGCGTGAGTTTAATCAAATCGGACATGTGCATACCCCCATCAGGTTGTGCAGGCACCTGTCTCTTATACACATCTGACGCTGCCGACGATCTTACGCGTGTAG
>URZN01000173.1 GCA_900552345.1 uncultured Collinsella sp.
GGTCTGGCAGGTAATGGTAAAGCCACCGGGAACCGGCAGGCCGATACGGCTCATCTCGGCAAGGTTAGCGCCTTTGCCGCCAAGCACGAAGTTCATGGACTTGTCGCCCTCGGTGACACAAGTGCCCTGGGCATCGGTTCCAAAACGGTAAACCCTCTTGCAATCGCTCACGATACTTCCCCTTCCATGCGCTCTCGCGCGCGACCGTGGTAACGAATCGACCCGCCGGATGCGGGCCGTGAGGGAACTATACGGCGGGATTTGAACGGGCTTGAGCAGAGGATACGAGGTTTGGTAAACGTGCTAAAACTAGCGGTAAACGGTAGGTAAAGGTGGTTACCTTATGGAGATACCACTACAAGAAACTCGCAGGTCAAATGCAAGTTATTTGCTAAATCGCTTTATCAGTATCAGGTTTTTAAGCTAATCCAATAAGCTAGCTTTGTTGGGCGCGGCGGGCGGCACGGCGGGCTCTTGCCTCTTGAATTTCTTCGAGGTGGGCAATGATCTCGGAGGCACTCTCCTCGATCGCCTTGCCGTCGGTGCGCACCACAAAGCAACCCAGACGTTTCATGAGGGCACGAGCCTCCTCGAGCTCGCCGCGCACGCTCTCGGGCTCGGCATAAGAGCCGGCGACGGCGCGGGCATAGTCGTCGCCCAGGCGGCTATCGCGAATCTCGGCAATCACATCGACGGTCGAAATCAGACCGAAGAGACGCATCGGATCGACCTCGTAAATCGACTTGGGCGGCTCTATGCCCTGGGCCAACGGAATGTTGGCGACCTTGTAGCCCTGATAGGCCAAATACATCGACAGCGGCGTCTTGGACGTGCGGGATACACCCAGCAGCACGATATCGGCATCCGACAGATCATCGCAGCCGCGCCCGTCATCGTGCTCAACGAAATACTCCATAGCCTCGATACGATGGAAATAGCGATCGTCGGTCTTGTGAATCACACCCGCAACGCCCTTGGGAGGCACGCCAATAAGCGACGACAGCACGGCAAGCGTCGGGCCGATCAGGTCGACCGAGCGAATGTGCAGCATGCCCAGATAATCGAGCACGCGGGCGCGAAGCGCTGGGTCGACGATAGTGTGGAACACGGCAATATCGCGATGATCCGCATCGACGCGCGGACCCACAAACGACTTTACCTGCTCCACCGAGTTCACCTTGGGCAGGCGCAATAGATGAAAAGCCCCTTCATCAAATTGCCCGGACGCCGCAAGCACCACCTCACAAGCGGTATCTCCAAGCGAGTCGGAGATAACGATAACGGTGGGACGAGCGGTGACCGGGCAATCCATGCGGGGCTCCTTTTGCGCTTATGCGCAGGCTAGCTTACTTTTTGCGGGCAAGCTCACCGATGTTGGCGATGCCGGAGAACACGGCCTCGAAGCGGTTGAGCAGCTTAAGGCGATTATCGCGAAGCTGCTCGTCCTTGTCCATGACCATAACCTCGTCGAAGAAACGGTCGATGGGCGCGCGCAGGGCGGCGAGGGCGGCAAACGCGGCAGGATAATCCTCGGCGGCGAGAGCGGCATCGACGGCGGTCTGAGCGGCCTCGGAGGCGTCGGCAAGCGCAAGCTCGGCCTCGCCCATCAGGGCGCGATCGTACTCCGCGCCCAGCTCGGGCTTGGAGATGTGCGCCGCGCGGGCGTAGGCGGTTGCAAGGTTGTCGAAGGTCTCGGCGTCGTTCTTGCGGGCCTCATCGAGGGCGGCGCAGCGGGCGAAGAAGACCGACGGGGCAATGATGTGCACCGCGGAAACGGCGGCAACGGTGTCGGCCGGGATCTTCTCGTCGCGGGCCATGCTCACCAAACGGCCGTGGAAGAAGTCGCGAACCTGCTGGGCGACCTCGGCGGCGTCGAACTCAATGCCCTGCTCGCTATAGAGCTCGAGCGCAAAGTCGATGAGCGACGTGGGGTCGATCGGCAGACGGTCGCGCAGGATATTGATGATGCCGATGGCGGCACGACGCAGCGCGTACGGGTCGGAAGAGCCGGTCGGGGGCTCGCCGATGGCAAAGATGCCGGCAATGGTATCGAGCTTGTCGGCGCAAGCCACGATGCAGCCAGCGGTGCCCTCGGGTAGCTCGTCGCCGGCAAAGCGGGGACGATAGTGATCGCGAATAGCGTGAGCGACCTCGTCGTTCTCCCCCATCGCGCTGGCGTAGTAACCGCCCATCACACCCTGCTGGCTCGTGAACTCGACAACAGCGTTGGACACCAGGTCGGCCTTGCACAGGTGAGCGGCGCGGCCGGCATCGGCGGCCAGGTGGGCACCCAGGTGAGCCTCACGGGCAATAGCGAGCGCAAGCTGCTCAATACGCTCGGACTTGGCGAGCACGCTGCCGAGCTTCTCCTGGAAGGCGACCTTGGCCAGACGCTCGCGGAACTCGTCGAGGGAGATCTTCAGGTCCTCCTCGTAGAAGAACTTGGCGTCATCCAGGCGGGCGCGCACGACACGCTCGTTGCCGTCGATCACGCGCTCGGCATTCTCGGGCTTACTGTTGGAGACGACCACGAACTCACGCGTCAGCTTGCCCTCGCCGTCATAGATCGGGAAGTAGCGCTGGTTGGTGAGCATAGACTCGCAGATGATCTCGTGCGGCACCTTGAGGAACTCCTCATCGAAGGTACCGACGAGCACCGTCGGCCACTCGCAGAGGTTGATGACCTCCTCAAAGACCTTCTTGGGCGTATCGACGTGGCAGCCGGGGCGCGCAGCCTCGACCTCGGCGATACCGGCAAGGATGGCCTCACGACGGCGCTCGGCAGAAAGCACGCCGGCGTCCTCGAGCACCTGCTCGTAAACAGCGGGGCTGGCGACCACATGGTCACCGGGACCAAGCACGCGGTGGCCGCGCGTGGTGTTGCCACTCGTCGCATCGGCAAAGGACACGGGCACGACATCCCCGCCCAAAAGGCAGCAGATCCAGCGGACCGGACGCACGAACGTGGCGTGCTCGTGGCCCCAGCGCTGGCTGCGATAGTTGGGCCACTGCAGGCCGGCGATGGTCTTCTCGCACAGGGCCGTCAGAATCGGGGTGGCCGGGGCGGAAGGAATGTTCTTCTCGGCAAATACGTACTCACGGCCGTCGGTGTCCTCGCGACGGACCAGATCCTCGGCAGCCACACCGCACTTGCGGGCGAAGCCCTGGGCGGCCTTGGTGGCGTTACCGTCGGCATCGAAGGCGATGTTGGCCGCGGGACCGCGCTTGCCCTCGTGAACCTCATCGGTCGCGGTGGCGACGTTAGCCACGAGCGCAGCCAGGCGACGCGGGCTCGAGATCACGCGGACCTCACCGTGGGCCAGACCGGCCTCATCGAGACCCTTGGCGATCATAGTGCCAAGCTGCTTGACGGCATTGTTCAGCGGTGCAGAGGGCATTTCCTCCGTACCGATCTCAAACAGGAAATCCTTAGCGTCTGCCATGGCTTACGCCACCTCGCCTTCCTGATCGGCATTCTCGTTGATTCCGGCGACCTCGGCCATATAGGCCTCGCAGCACGCCTTGGCGACGGCGCGGACGCGCAGGATGTAGTTGGCGCGCTCGACTGCGGACAGCGCACCGCGGGCATCGAGCAGGTTGAAGGCATGGCTGCACTTCATGACGCAGTCATATGCCGGCAGCGGCAGCTTGCGCTCCAGGCAGGAGTGGCACTCGGCCTCGTAGTCGTCAAACTTCTGACGCATCATCTCGACGTTGGCGACCTCAAAGTTATAAGCGCTGAACTCGCGCTCGTTCTCCAGGAACACGTCGCCGTAGGTCATGGGCGTGCCGTCGGGCAGGTAGCTCCACACCAGGTCGTAGACCGAGTTGACGCCCTGGGCGTACATGGCGATGCGCTCCAGGCCATAGGTGATCTCGACAGGCACGGGGTCGACCTCGATGCCGCCCACCTGCTGGAAGTACGTAAACTGCGTGACCTCCATGCCATTGAGCCAGACCTCCCAGCCAAGGCCCCAGGCGCCGAGCGTCGGGCTCTCCCAGTCGTCCTCAACAAAGCGGACGTCATGGTCATTGGGGTCCAGGCCAATGGCGGCCAGCGAACCCAGGTAGAGCTCCTGAGCGTTGACCGGCGAGGGCTTGATGAGCACCTGGAACTGATAGTAGTGCTGCATGCCTGTCTCTTATACACATCTGACGCTGCC
>URZN01000174.1 GCA_900552345.1 uncultured Collinsella sp.
ACACGGTCTGCCGGGATATCGTGAGCCCCGAAAGCCGCGAAGCGGTTGTGGGGCTCGTAGATATAAGTACGCTTCGTGAACGCATGGAGGGCGTACCGTACTTGGCTGCCGAGGTGCGAGATTGTCGAGGCACTTGGTACTCGCTACAGGTTGTCCCCCAGCATCGCGATGAGCAAGGCCGCCTGGATTCGGTCGTCGTGGCGACGCACAACATATCGATGGTCAAGCATGCCGAGGAGCTGTCATACCAAGATAAACTGACGGGGCTTCGCAACCGCAACTATCTGGAATCGCGTGGAGATAGCCTGGTAAACGAGGACTTGCCAGTGAGCGTGATTATGGTGGACTGTAATTATCTCAAGCGGACCAACGACATTTATGGTCACGAGGTGGGGGATGAACTGCTGCGACGGACGGCGTCCGTGCTGCGGCGGGTGGCTGGTGCGGATTACCTGCCGATGCGCGTTGGCGGCGACGAGTTTTTGCTGGTTTGCCCCCATACTGACAACGAGTCTGCGCTCGGGCTGGAACAGGATCTTCGTCTCGGTCTTGCCGCGGTAAGCGATGAGACCCTGACGGTCAGCGCATCGATTGGCGTGGCGACCGTCGAGACGGCTGGAAATACGCTGGCCGATGTATATCGCGTCGCCGACCACAATATGTATCGGGAGAAGCGCATGGTCCACGCACAGGGTGCGGACTGCTAATCTTGCCCCCGCCAGTCCAAGCATCGTAGGATGTTGAATCGGTGCTTGCGATAATAAGTCGGTCCAGGCGGGGATAATAGACGTCTGAAATTTCTTTCTGAGAGGGGATCTCAATGATTAGTTTTGACTACAAGCCTCAGGGTGTATGCTCTCGCAATATTCACCTCAATCTTTCTGACGATGGCAGCAAGGTGCTGGGCGTCGAGTTTACCGGCGGCTGCGATGGCAACCTCAAGGCCATCTCCAGGCTGGTCGAAGGCGCTCCCGCCGATCGCGTAATCGAGGTTCTCGCCGGTAATACCTGCGGTATGAAAAAGACCTCTTGCGCCGATCAGCTTACGCGCGCTATCGAGGCCGCTCGCGCAGAGATCGCCTAATGAGCATCGCTGATCGCTTTAAGAATGGAATAACGCGTCGAGGTTTTGTGCTGGGTGGCGCCGCTACCGGTGCTGCTGCCGTACTGGCCGGTTGCTCGAAAAAAACGGGCACGAGTGATGACGCCGCTGGCGAGCCGCAGGTTATCAAGGACGATTCGAAGATTGTCTCGATCACTGATGAGTACGAGGCTGTCGATATCGATCTTGAGCCCGCAGCCTCGTGGACGCTGCCGCTGGGCACGCTGCTGTACTACTGCGATGGCGACTACGCTGCCGCGATGATGGCGCCTGCTTCTGCCCTGCATGCCAATACGCTTGGTGTGCTCAACCTAGGCGATGGCTCGCTTACCACACTTATTGAGGATCCCATTGAGGGAACCGGTTATGCGTTTTACGACGTTCGCGCGGGTGATGGCGTGTTCGCGTGGGTCGAGATGAACTTTGCCAATGCGTCCTGGAAACTCTATGCGCAAAACCTTGCAGGCTCCTCCCTTACCGGCAACGCTGTCGAGCTCGACCGCGGTGGCGAAAACTACGATCCGCCGCTCTTCACAGCGTATGGGTCGTCGGTCATCTGGTATAAGATGCCTTCGTCCGGCGGCACCAAGACGAGTAACGATTCGTACTGCTACCGTCAGTCGCCCAGCGAGTCCAAGCCTGAGACTATTTGGAAGTCGACGGGCCGTTTCGCATCCGCCCCGCGTGTGAGCGACGGCATCCTGACCATCTCGCCCCGCGTGCACAATGATGAGGGCGTCTATTACGGTATGACGGCGATCGACCTGACTGACGGCAACAACACGAAGCGAGCTCAGTTGGTGCTGCCTTCGTCGGTTTCGCCTTTCGAGGCCGTGTATATGGGCGACACCTTCGTGTTCTCCGTCGAGGCGACGTATAGCGGTGTGGGTAGCCTGGGCAATATGGGCACCTATATCGGTAGCGAGGGCGGGCCGTACCTCTTCCTTTCGCGTGAGCCGCTCGCGTGCGCCGCGGGAAGGAAAAATAAATACCTGGTTAAAGTTCAGGCGTCGCATTTTTTGATTGACACTTCGGCTAAGACCTACGGCTCGCTTCTGTCGCCCGACCGAGCCTTGGAGTATGGCGATTATCCTGCTACGGCGGGTAAATCGAACTCGTTCTTAACGTACGCAACGGTGCGTAACAGTCAGGGGATTCCCGAGACGGTTACCGCTCGCTTGTTCTCTCTTTAGTCTCCGAGGGGTTAAAAAGGCGTCGACAGGGGAATAAGCGCGTTGTGACTATGAGTACCGCCCGCCGAGCTGTCGCACCCATGCGATACCCGGTGGGCTCAGGTGCGTTAAAATGAGCTTGTTCTTAGCTAATTGAGACAGGGGGGCCGTGTTATGGCTTCAGATGCAAAAAAGATTCTGCTGGTCGAGGATGAGAAGGCAATCCGTGACGCTGTCGCTGCCTATCTCGAGCGCGAGGGCTATTGGGTTGTGGGCGTGGGCGACGGCCAGTCCGCTATCGAGGAGTTCGAGAAGCATCAGTTCGACCTGGTCGTGCTCGACCTCATGCTCCCTAAGATTCCCGGCGAGCGCGTTTGCCGCACCATTCGCGACACCTCGGATGTCCCCATCATTATGCTGACGGCCAAGGGCGAGATTGAGGATCGTATTATCGGCCTCGAGCTCGGTGCCGACGACTACCTGATCAAGCCGTTCTCGCCGCGCGAGCTTGTCGCGCGCGTGCGCGCCTTGTTCCGCCGTGCCCACCAGGCCGATGAGCCGGCCGTCGAGGTGCTCGACTTTGGCGATTTGGTCATTGACATCTCGGGCCACAAGATTTTGGTCGAGGGCAAGGAGGTCGACCTGACGGCTTCCGAGTTCAAGCTGCTCACCACGCTTGCTCGTCACCCCGGCCGCGTCTACAACCGCATGGAGCTGGTCGAGAAGGTGCTCGGCTACGACTTTGAGGGTTACGAGCGCACTATCGACAGCCACGTGAAGAACCTTCGCGCCAAGCTGGGCGACGACCCCAAGAAGCCCAAGTGGCTCTACACCGTCCACGGTGTCGGCTACCGCTTCGAGGCTCCGACCAAGACCGATAAGTCGGACGAGAAATAAAGGAAATCACATATGACACCTGCGCGCTTTGAAATCGGGCAAAAGCATAAGCAGGAGAACGAGGCGGGTTCCAAGGCTAGTTGGAACACGCCTCGTTCCGATTCACGGCCAACGATGAGCTATCCCTCGCGCATGGCCCTGGCTTTTGCCCTGACATCGCTCATGACGGTATTGGTGCTGGTGGGCGTAGTCTCCGTTGTATGGGGCACGGTTTTTACGGATTACACGCGCTCCAATATTGTCGAAATCGCCAATTCCGCTGCCGAAAAGTTGGCAACGTCATATGAGGAAAACGGTTCTTGGACTGCGGGGGAGCTGCGTACGGTCGCGACATCGAGTTTGGTGTCCGACGATCTTGGTATGCAGGTCGTCAATAAAAAGGGCGTCATCGTCTACGACGACTCGTGGCCCTCGGCAAGCGCTACTGCCGATGTACGCGAAAATCAGGCGACGACCGACGATGCGAGCGGAAAGAGGGCATCGCACAGCCCAGTCTCGTCTGCTCCCACCGATTCCAATAGTGTTGCCAACGTTGAGATCGTGACGTCCTCCGGCGAGCACGTGGGTCAGGTCAAATTGTGGGCGGTTGGCTCCGATGCCCTGCTCACCAGGGCAGACTCGGCATTCAGAGAGAAGACCTTTAACGCCATGGCCCTTGCCGCGGTTGTGGCCGTCTGCATCTCGGTCGTTATCGGAGCGCTCATGTCGCGCATGCTCACCAAGCCGATTCATCGTATTACCAGCACCGCCAAGCAGATTCGCGATGGAGACCTGTCCGCTCGTACGGGCTTGCGCGGCGATGATGAGATCGATCAGCTGGGAGAGACCTTCGACGAGATGGCCACCTCACTCGAAAAGGATATGAAGCACGAGAAGCGCCTGACCTCTGATGTTGCCCACGAGCTGCGCACGCCGCTCATGGCCATGCTTGCAACGGTCGAGGCCATGCAAGACGGTGTGTATCCCACCGA
>URZN01000175.1 GCA_900552345.1 uncultured Collinsella sp.
GGTGAGGAGCGCGCGACTTCTTTTGGTAATAGTGTTAGCTGGCGGTATCATTAGTGCAGGTGGCGAAGGTTTGCATTGTGGGGTGTTTTGCCGTGAGCCGTTCTGCCCGTATTGGATTGATTGTCTTGGCGCTTGCGATCACCGTGGTTGGCATGGGCGCTGTCGGTATGGCGTTTCTACCTGCTGCGGTGACGGAGCCGGTGGTCAAGCCTGTGACTCAATCTGTCGAACTTCTGACCGGCGACGACAAGCCTGAGGCCATTACCGTTGATTTTGATGAGCAACCGGCTGCGCTGGGCATTAGTAATTATCCACGTATTCAGCTTGGGGCTATGCGCTATACCACGGATTCTAGTCTGATCGACAGGGTGTCCGAGCTGCTCAGGGGCAAAACCTTTAAGCGCTGGTACGGATATGCTTCCTATCGGGCAAAAGCGAACGACATGGTTGGCGGATGCCACTCGTCCATCGAGTTGGATACCGCGAATGGCGCCAAGTTATGTGATGTTTCGTACGATCCTGGCTACGAGGGCAATGAGGGGCCGGGCATCTACATCTTGGACGGCGATGTCGCCTATGTCATGGAGGGCAACCAGGCCGAGCTCAACGATTTTATGGGTCAGTGCATTCAGGATGCCTATGAACAGACCTGCTTGCCCGACCCGCAGACTGCACGCGATAGTGGGTCTGCCCGTGCATGGCTGTTCGAGGACGAGATGCCCTGGAACGCCGAATCGGGAAGCACGGGCTCGGCAAGTAAATAGAGGCTGCAACCACCACAAAGGTGCCTGTCCCCTTTGTGGTGGTTTGCATGTCGTGGGAACACTCAGAAAATCTTATATATAGAGACTTAGATTTGTGTATAAGATCGTACAAAGCTGGCAACAATACTTCTCGAACAACGTGAAGCCGCCCCGTAGGGCGGCCACCCCAAGAGAGGTGATTCCATGAGAATCGATAAGCTAGCAATGACGTCGCGCGAGGCGTTGCAGACCGCCATGAGCACGGCTGCCGACGCGCAGGCCGGCGCGGTGGAGCCGATTCACCTGCTGTCCGCCCTGCTCGGTGCCGGCGAGCGCAATATCTCCGTGATCATCGAGCGCATTGGTGCCGACCCGGCTCAGCTCGCACGCTCCACGCAAGATGCCATCGACCACGCGCCCAAGGTTTCGGGCGAGGGCCAGCAGATGGGCCTGTCCAACGAGCTCGTCCGCGTCATCGAAAAGGCCGAGAAGAAGGCCACCAAGATGGGCGACAGCTTTGTAGTGACCGAGCATCTACTGATGGCACTTGCCGAGGACAAGGGCGAGGCCGGCCGCGTTCTGCGCGACGCAGGCGTGACCAAGGAGCGCATCGAGCGGGTCTATGAGGAGCTGCGCGGTGATGACCGCGTGACGTCTGCCGAGGATAAGACGCAGTTTGAGGCGCTGGAGCAGTACGGTCGCAACATTTGCGACCTCGCCCGCGCCGGCAAGCTCGACCCGGTCATCGGCCGTACCGATGAGATTCGCCGCACCATCCAGGTCCTGTCCCGTCGCACCAAGAACAACCCCGTGCTCATTGGCGAGCCGGGCGTCGGCAAGACGGCCATCGTCGAGGGCATCGCCCAGCGTATCGTGGCCGGCGACGTGCCGAGCACCCTGCGCGACCGCGACCTTATCGAGCTCGACATGAGCGCGCTGGTCGCCGGTGCCAAGTACCGCGGCGAGTTCGAGGACCGCTTGAAGGCCGTGCTCAAGGAAGTGCAAAAGTCCGAGGGCAAGGTCATCCTGTTCATCGATGAGCTCCACACCATCGTGGGCGCGGGTGCCACCGAGGGCTCCATGGACGCCGGCAACATCCTCAAGCCGGCGCTCGCCCGTGGCGACCTGCACGCGATCGGCGCGACCACGCTCGACGAATACCGCAAGTACATCGAGAAGGACGCGGCGCTCGCCCGTCGTTTCCAGACCGTTATGGTGGGCGAGCCTACCGTCGAGGACACCATTTCGATCCTGCGTGGTCTGAAGGAGAAGTACGAGATCTTCCACGGTGTGCATATCACCGATAGCGCGCTCGTGGCAGCTGCCGACCTCTCCGATCGCTACATCGCCGACCGCTTCCTGCCCGACAAGGCCATCGATTTGGTCGATGAGGCGGCAAGCCGCCTGCGCATGGAACTCGACAGCATGCCGGTCGAGATCGACGCCACCACGCGTCAGCTCACTCAGCTGCAGATCGAGGAACAGGCGCTCATGAAAGAGACCGACGACGTCTCCAAGGAGCGTCTGGAGGCCCTGCGCCAGGAGATTGCCGAGGTCCAGGAAAAACTCAACGTGCAAAAGGCCGGTTGGCTCAACCAAAAGAACGCCATCGACCACGTGCAGGAGCTCAAGGGACAGCTCGACGAGGCCAAGAGCGAAGAGGAGCGTGCGACGCGCAACGGCGATTTGGGCCGTGCGTCCGAGCTGCGCTACTCCGTGATTCCGGGTCTGCAGCAGCAGATTCAGGATTCCGAGGCTGCGCTCGAGGCGCAAAAGCAGCAGGACGGCGAGGGCCTCAACGAGCAGGTGACCTCCGACGAGATCGCCGAGGTCGTGAGCGCCTGGACCGGCGTGCCCGTGTCCAAGATGATGCAGGGCGAGCTCGACAAACTGAAGGGCTTGGAGGGCGAGCTGCATAAGCGCGTCATCGGCCAGGACGAGGCCGTCTCCGCCGTCGCCGCAGCTGTGCGCCGCAGCCGTGCGGGCCTCTCCGATCCGGACAAGCCCATCGGAAGCTTCTTCTTCCTGGGTCCCACCGGCGTGGGCAAGACCGAGCTCGCCAAGGCGCTGGCCGAGTGCCTGTTCGATGACGAGCGCGCGCTCGTGCGTATCGACATGTCCGAATACATGGAGAAGTTCAGCGTCCAGCGTCTGATCGGTGCGCCCCCGGGATACGTGGGCTACGACGAGGGCGGCCAGCTCACCGAGGCCGTGCGCCGTCGCCCGTACTCCGTAATCTTGCTCGACGAGATGGAGAAGGCTCATCCTGATGTCTTCAACGTGCTGTTGCAGGTGCTCGACGACGGCCGTCTGACCGATGGCCAGGGTCGTCAGGTGTCCTTCAAGAACACGATCATCATCATGACGTCTAACGTGGGCTCCAAGGCTATCGCCGAGCTTTCCGGCAAGGACGAGGAGGAGATGCGCCATCAGGTCGACGCGGCCATGGCTCAGACCTTCCGCCCCGAGTTCCTCAACCGTATCGACGATATCGTGGTGTTCCATCCGCTCGGTATGGCGCAGATCGAGAAGATCGTCGACATCCAGCTCGCCGACGTCCGCGCGCGTCTGGCCAAGGAGCGCATGACGCTTGCCATCACCCCGGCGGCCAAGCAGATGCTCGCCGTGGGCGGCCTGGACCCGGTCTTTGGCGCCCGTCCGCTCAAGCGTCTGGTTCAGCGCGAGGTCGTGGATGCCATCGCCGCCGCTATCATCGACGGCACGGTGCGCGAGGGCGATCAGGTGACGGTCGATGTCGACAAGGACGGTGGCTTTACCGTCGTGTGCGACAACACGCCGGCGGCCACCTACGAGGTCCCCGACGCAGAGTAAATTATGGGGCCGGCTTTAACCGCACCTCATCGCAAAACGCCAAGGGCGGCGGATCCAATCGGGTCCGCCGCCCTTTTTCGTGCGACAATCGATGATGTTGAGCATGAGTACATGGCAAGGAGATATGCAGATGAAAGACGAGAACAAGACGCACGCACCGGTTGCTGAGGCAGCGCCCGCCGCGCCGGTCGCACCGAAGGCTTCTCCCAAACCGGCGCCCAAGCCGCGCGACCCCTACATCCGTGCCGAGAACGAGGACGATGACGGCTACGATCCCTACAGCGATCGCCGCCCCGAGCGCGAGCCGATGTTCGAAGCCGACCCCTGGCGCTAAGTGCCACCCAAAAGGCCACCAATAAGTTGCGGTGAAATAGGGACTGTTTTGCGGTTTGACCAGCAAAAACAGCCCTATTTCACCGCAACTGCGTTAGGGATTTTTCTACAGGGGGAGGGTAGTCAAAAAAGCCCCGTCCCAAATTGACTGCTCGGGGAGTCGCATTCGAGCTCGGTTGTCCTCTTAGCC
>URZN01000176.1 GCA_900552345.1 uncultured Collinsella sp.
GCTTGGACCATCCATCCTGTCGTTGAATCGAATCGTACTATCGACAACCATTGTACGTAGACGCTTTAGTGCCTCGCGGCACAATGGTGCTGAGTTTTGCGGGTAGCAATATACTACGAAGATGATTTAACGTACAGTTGTACAGTATCTTAAATTCCCGCAGCTCCCAAAACCACAACCCGCACAAACTAGCAATCCGACTAGTCGTTGGGGACGTTCTTAACCGACTAGTCAAACAAGAACGTCCCCAACGACTAGTCATTTAAGAACGTCCCCAACGACCACCCCAATGACTACTTAGGACCACGAAAGCGTCGTAGGTTGAGCATAAGTCAGCGAAAACGCCCCCAAGCGAGCAAGGTGACGTGAAAGAGGAGGGAAGCGTACTTTGGTACGCGACCGACGATTGAACGTCAGATTGCCGCTTAGGGGCGTTTGCAGCGTCGAGCCGTTACGCGGTTCGTAGAACCGCGTAACTTGCTAACTACATCAAGTTACAAACAGCTGCCGCGAAGGCTACGGGGTCCTCGGGGAGGATGCCCTCGACGAGCAGGGCCTGGTCGTAGAGCAGGCCGGAGTACTGCTTAATCTTGTCGGCGTCGCCCGCCTTCTGGGCAGCGACGAGCTTGGCGAAGACCGGGTGCTTGGCGTTGAGCTCGAGTACGCGCTGGCTCTTGGGCATACCGTCGGGCGTACCCTCGGGACCCTTCTGGAGCACCTTCTCCATCTCGAGCGAAAGCGGGCCCTCGGTGGTAATGCAGGCGGGGGCATCGGTCAGGCGCGCGGAGACGGCAACCTTCTCGACCTTGTCGCCGAGCGCCTCCTTCATGGCGTTAAAGAGGTCCTCGTTCTCCTTGGTGGCGTCCTCGGCCTCCTTCTTCTCGTCATCGGTCGCCAAGTCAAGATCGCCGGTGGCAACGTTCTTAAGCTCCAGGTGACGATCCTCGACCTCAGGCTCGGCACCATCGGCAACTGCCTTCTCGGCAGCCTCGCGAGCAGCGTCATCCTCGTAGACCTTAGGCATATCGGCAGCCACGTACTCACGCATGGCCTGGAAGGTGAACTCATCCACGTCCTGCGTCAGCAGCAGTACATCGTAGCCGCGGTCGAGCACGCCCTTCACGACGGGCATCTTGGCCAGACGCTCGCGCGAATCGCCGGCGGCATAGTAGATTGCCTTCTGGCCCTCGGGCATGCCCTTGGCATACTCGGCAAGGGTGATCATCTTCTGCTCCTTGGCAGACCAGAACAACAGCAGGTCGGCGAGCTCGTCGGCCTTCATGCCGTAGCTCGAGTAGATGCCGTACTTAAGACCGCGACCAAAATTCTCAAAGAACTTCTCGTATGCCTCGCGGTCGTTGTCGCGCATGTCCTCGAGATCGGCGGTAATCTTCTTCTCCACACGCTTGGCAATGGCCTTGAGCTGACGGTTCTGCTGCAGCGTCTCACGCGAAATATTGAGCGTCACGTCGGCAGAGTCCACAACACCGCGCACAAAGTTGTAGTAGTCGGGCAGCAGGTCGTCGCACTTCTCCATAATCAGCACGTTGGAGCTGTAGAGCGCCAGGCCCTTCTCGTAGTCCTTGCTGTACAGATCGAACGGGGCGCGACCCGGCACAAACAGCAGTGCATCGTACTCAAGCGTACCCTCGGCATGGAAGCTGATAGTGCGCGCGGGATCGTCAAAGTCGTGGAACGTGGACTTATAGAACTCGTTGTAATCCTTCTGCTCAACGTCGGAGCTGCGCTTTTTCCAGATCGGCGTCATGGAGTTGATGGTCTCGAGCTCCTGATAGTCCTCGTACTCGGGCTTATAGTCGTCGCCGGCGTCCTCGGGCTTGGGCTTCTGGCGACTCTTGCTCACCATCATCTGGATCGGGTAGCGCACATAGTTGCTGTACTGCTGAATCAGGCTCTTGAGGCCCCACTCGGTCAGGAAGCGATCGTAGGTCTCGGCCTCGCCATCGGCATCGAGCTTCTCGTTCTCGCGCAGCGTCAGGATGACATCGGTACCGTGCTCAGCACGCTCGCCATCCTCGATGGTGTAGCCCTCAAGGCCGTCGGACTCCCAAACGTGGGCGGTATCCTCGCCATAAGCGCGGCTGACGACCTTCACGTGGCTGGCGACCATAAAGGCGGAGTAGAAACCCACGCCAAACTGACCGATGATGTCGACATCGGAACCCTGCTGCTCGGCGTTCTCGGTCTTAAACTCCTCGGAGCCGGAATGGGCGATGGTGCCCAGGTTGCGCTCGAGCTCCTCGGCGGTCATGCCGATACCGTTATCCGAAATAGTGATGGTGCGGGCGTCCTTATCAAAGGAAACACGGATGGCCAAGTCGCCCTGGTCGAGCTTGACACTCGGATCCTGAAGGCTCTTAAAGTTGAGCTTGTCGACGGCATCGCTCGCGTTGGAGATAAGCTCGCGCAGGAAGATTTCCTTATTGGTGTAGATGGAGTTGATCATGAGGTCGAGCAGTTTTTTGCTCTCGGTCTTAAATTGACGCATGTGCAGTCCTTTCGCGCTACCCCTGCCCGCAAAAACGGCCCGGTTGCCCGAGCCGCATCGCAGACCTGCTATGTTCAGACTTAGATTTTATAACCTATTAACGCGCATATATACATACGGAATCGAAAAACTGTATGTTGGAATACCCGTGCGTCGATTGCCAAGGAGTGTCCCCGACTGCCGGCAGAAAAGGAACGTCCCTATCTGTCGCCCATGCGCTTGGCCATCCAGGCGTGGGGCTGACCTTCGTCTTCGTAGTCCACCGGCGCGATCTGCGTGTAGCCGGCCTTGGCATAGAGCGGCAGCACGTACTCCTGCGCATGCAGCTTTATGAGCTTGGCGCCAGCATCGCGTGCAGCAGCATTGCTGGCCTCGACAATCTTGCTCGCCAGACCGCGGCGACGCATTGAGGATAGCACCGCAACGCGGCCCATAATGTATGTCTCCCCCGCCGCGACACCTTCGTCCATATCGCACGCCGGCGACACCGGGGCCTCCGCGTCGGCCACACGCTCGAGTTCCTCGGGAAACACGCGCGAACAGCCCGCGAGCTCGCCGTCAACATAAAGCGTCACGTGGATGCAACTTGGGGCCTCGTCGATAGCGTCAAACTCGTTTTCGTAGCCCTGTTCGTCCATAAAAACGACGCGGCGCACCAGCGCCGCGTCCTCAAAGCAACCCGTCTTAAGTTGGATATCCATAGCTGCCCCTTCATTCGATGCGAACGTTGGGGAAAAATTTTAGCGGAAATGAGCTCCCACGCTAAACTTCGCGCGTGCTTTTGCTAGGCAATCGTAGTGGCCCACGTTGTGGGCATCGCTCGCGATATAGCTGTACAGGCCTTGCTTAAACAGGCGCTGCGCCGGCTTCTTTTCGTGACCGAATCGTCCACCTGCGATAAAGTCCGCCGAAGCCTGCAGCTTGCAACCCAGGTCGACCAGACGTTCAGCCACGCTCACATCCTTTTGAATCGCACGATAGCGCTCGGGATGGGCAATAATCACCTGGTAACCGCGACACTGCAAGTCGTAGATCGTGTTCTCGTATTCCTCAAAGTCATACGAATCAGCACGTGTCGAGAGCTCAAGCAAAAACTCGTTTGAGCCATCGAAATGCAGGCGATCGGCCCATTCGATGCCCAAATCCATGAGCTTGGCATGATTGACCTCAAAGCCCATCTGCAAATGCATATCGCCCGCATGCGCGCTAAGCAGTCGATAGGCCTCCCACATTTTTTCGAAGTCAAAATACGGGTCCCGGCAGTGTGGCGTACACACCATGTGCGTAACGCCGGCGGCGCGGGCCGCCTCGAGCATTGCCAAGCTTTGCTCGAGGTTCGCCGCGCCGTCGTCAACACCGGGCAGGATATGGCAGTGGATGTCTCTCATATCGCCCTCTTATCTGCGTCGTTGCTATTTCTTAAAACGCTTCGCCTTCGCAGGGGTCCCCGTTGCAGCGGCACCGCCAACAGCAGGGTTAACTCCGGCAACAGCGTTGTTCTGACCCTTGTCTTCGCCATAGTAAGAGTAATAGTAGTCATGGCTCGAGGTCTCACAGCAGTTCATGACC
>URZN01000177.1 GCA_900552345.1 uncultured Collinsella sp.
AACGGTCATCTTATCGGTCATGGTAATCCCTTCGTACACGCGGTCCCTGGTCATCGGTGCGCAAACGCGCCGACGGGTCCGAATTCAAATCGATTCGATTATATCCGCCGCCCGCATTGCGAGGAGTGGGGCGCTGCGGACGACCTTGCGGCGCCGTTCGCTGACGCGGACGGGCTACCGGCTCGGTCGCAGAGCCATCCAGAACGGTAAAGCCGTTACGCGAAGATCGCTCGCCGCGCACGTGGGGCACGCCGGCGGTACTCTCATCCATAACGGCAAAGCTCTCGCGGCGACGGTCGTACTCATCGCGACGGGCGCTCTCATACGAAACGCGCAGGATCAGACCGGCGAGCATAAGCGACACAATAATCGACGAGCCACCGTAGCTAATAAACGGCAGCGGCTTGCCCGTCATGGGAAACACATTGAGAATGCCCAGCGCGTTGATCAAAAACTGCACCGCAAGGATGACCGCGGAACCCGATGCCATAAGTGCTCCGCGACGGTCGGTCGCCTGCTCGGCAATACGAAACGCCGAGTAGATCAGCATCGCGAACACCAAGAAGAACAGCACGGTTCCGATAAAGCCAACTTCCTCGCCGATAATAGCCAAGATGTAGTCGTTATGCGCCTCGGGCAAATACGAGTACTTCATGGTGGAGTTACCGATACCGCGACCGAACAGGCCGCCCGAGGCAAACGCCATAATGGCAAGCGTGGCCTGATAGCCATCACCATATTCGTCTGCCCAAGGATTCCAAGCAACCTCGACACGCGTCATACGATACGGCTCGGCGATAAGGGCGATCGCAATGACGGCGATGCCGGCAACGACCGTCCAAACGATATATTTGGGGTCCAATCCCGCAAACAACGCCATGCACATGAGGGTCAGCAAGATGATCAGAACGGTGCCAAAATCGGGCTGAACAAAAATCAGAAAGAGCGAAATGCCCAGGTAGACACCCATCTTGCGAAGAAACTCGTTGATGTTGCCGCCGGGCGAAAAGATGCGGTCGAGCATGATTGCCGAATACGCGATGGCGAACGGCTTTAAAAACTCAGACGGCTGGAACTGAATACCGGCGATGTTGAGCCAACGCGTGGCGCCACGACTGCCGCTACCCATAAAGAACACCAGAACCAGTAGCCCTATCATGCCCATGAGAAAGATCCTGAGCACGTCTTCCCCAAACCAACTGTCCGGCAAGACGCGCACGATGGCAACCATGGCCAGCACGCCAACTCCAGCAAACGCGGCCTGTCGAAACAGGAAAAACGTCGCCGTACCATTCTCGTGCAGCGCCTCGACCGAAGATGCCGAGTACACCATCAGCAAGCCAAAGCAAACCAAGCTAAACAGGCAAGCCATAAATATCAAACGAGGGCGCATGATGCGGGCGGGGACGCCGGCAATATAGCGCTCACCGAACGTCTGCCCGCCGCGTCCGGAACGCGGCGTGCTACGCAGCGAGGAAGCACGGTCCGAGTCGGGCCTCCTCATATCACTTCGGGGGCTCTCCTCTCTCACCGGCAACCCCTATTCCGTTTGCGATTTCGCTGCCGCGGCAAGCTGGGCCACGTAGTCCTTAAACACGCGGCCGCGCTCCTCGTAGCCCGAGAACTCGTCGAACGAAGAGCAAGCGGGCGAAAGCAGGATCACGTCGCCGCGGCTCGAGAGCGAGCGGGCAACGTCAACGGCATCGCGCAGATCATCGGCCTGGGCGATATCCACGTCACCATCGACATCGGCCTCGTCCATAGCGGCGGTAAAGCGCTCGCGCGCATCGCCAAAGCAAACGACCGAGCGCACGTTGTCCATAACGACGCGGGCAAAGTCCGCAAGCGGGGTACCCTTATCGTGGCCGCCGAGCAGCAAGATCACATCGTCGTCGGGAAACGCCGTCAGGGCCTTTTCGACCGCATCGGTGTTCGTTGCCTTGGAATCGTTGACGTAGCGCACGCCATCGATCTCGCCGCAGGGTTCCACGCGGTGTTCGAGTGGCTGGAACGATGCCAAACCGCGGCAAACGCCCTCGGGATCGGCACCGACGGCCAGAGCAGCCGTGGCGGCACATAGGGCATTAATGACATTGTGATGGCCCGAGATCTTGAGCTCGGACGTGGCGACAAGCTGAGTCTCGACGCCCTTCAGGCGCACGACCATCTTGCCATCGCGCACAAAGGCGGCGTCTGCACCCTCGGGCTCGTCAAAAGCGACCTTGCAGATGCGGCGACCCGGTGTGTAGATGTACTCATCGAACTCATGGATGCCGGCATCCTCAACGTCGATAACCACGAGGTCGTCATCGACCATATTCTCGAACAACTTGATCTTGGCAAGCGCATAGTTCTTGTGGCTCTTGTGCCAGCCCAGGTGGTCGGGCGTGATGTTGAGCAGCACCGCCACGCGAGGATGAAGCTCGGCTGTCGTAGCAATCTGATAACTCGACAGCTCGGCCACAAACCACTCATTGTGTGCGCGGCCGTCGATCTCGTTCACCGGCGGCTCACCGATATTGCCGACGGCCACGCTGGCTTCACCGGCGGCCTTGAGCAGATAATCGGTCAGCGACGTGGTAGTTGTCTTGCCGTTGGTGCCCGTGATGGCGATCCAATTTTGGGGAGACAGGCGATAGGCAAACTCGGGCTCGCCCATAATCTGAGCGGCATGCTCACGCCCGGCCTTAAAGAAAGTCGAGAACTCCGAGATACCCGGGCATGTCACGCACACGTCATAGGCACCCTCGACCTGCTCGGTGCCGTAGACAAACGACGCGCCCTGCGCCTCAAGCGCACGTGTGGCGTCATTGGGCTCGGAGGTACCGCCGCCATACACGGTCGTGGCGCTCACGCGCTCGGGATGAGCCAACGCCCAACGGGCGACATCGAGACCGGATTTACCCTGCCCCAAAACAAGCAGGCTAAAGACATCAGCAAGAGGCATGAAAGACCACTATCCCAACTGGAAGAACAGGGCGAGGCCAACGGCGCCAAAGGCCGCGGCGATAATCCAAAAACGGATAACGACCTTGGTCTCGGCCCAGCCCTTCTTTTCGAAATGATGATGGATGGGCGCCATAAGGAAGACGCGCTTGTGCGTAAAGTGGAAATAGACGACCTGGATCATGACCGACAGAGTCTCGACGATAAACAGGCCGCCGATGATGAGGGAAACGACTTCGGTGTTGGTAATGATGGAGGTGCAGGCAAAAGCGGCACCCAGGGCAAGCGAGCCGGTATCGCCCATAAAGATGCTCGCCGGGTAGCAGTTGAACCACAAAAAGCCCAGGCAGGCACCGGCGCACGCCGTGCAGAAGATGGACAGGTTCACGTCACCGTGCAAAAACGCCATGGCGGCCATGGCGAGCATGGCGATCATGGAAGTGCCGCCGGCAAGGCCGTCCAGACCATCGGTCAGGTTCACGGCATTGGAAAGACCAGCGATCATCAGCCAGCAAAATACAATGTAGAGCCACGGGAACGAAAGGCCGCAGATGGTGGTCGAAAGAACACCGAGGTCAATCGTCAGGCCGCCGGGAAAACGAATCTCGGGGGCGACGCCGCACCAATTGACGGCGAGCACGGTAAAAGTGACGCAGATGATGGTCAGGCCGATCATCTTGGCGTGAGGCGTCAGGCCGAGCGAGCGACCATGCGTGACGGAGGTCAGGTCGTCGATGAGACCCAGAACGCCGGTGGCCAGCGTGGCAAGCAGCACGAGCACGAGCTCGGTGGTGAGCTTGCCCATCAGCAGGCAGGTCAGCGAGATCGCGACAAGGATGATGACACCGCCCATGGTCGGCGTACCCTGTTTAATCAAATGACGCTTGGGGCCGTCGGCTCGGACCTGCTGGCCGATACCCTCGACCTTCAGCAGCTTGATCCACCACGGCATAAGCAGCAACGCAATGGCGGCAGCGATGCCAAGTCCCAAAAAGGCCTGATACGTAGGATACGAGGGATTGCCGAACATGGGCTAGCACACACCTTCCACAAAGCGGTCGAGCTCAACAAAACGGGAACCCTTGACCAGTACAACATC
>URZN01000178.1 GCA_900552345.1 uncultured Collinsella sp.
AGTGAAATCGGGCCCCCGAAACATCTGCATTTTTCGCCAGCAAAACCGCAGGAAAAACTCGACAAAACCGCAGGAAACAGAGCCCAAAAAGTGTCGATGCTTCAGGGGTCCAAATAAGGTCGTTCACTTCGCGGAAAAGTATTAGACCCCGATTTCCGTCACTCCCACAATGTGGCAAAGGGACAGCCCCTTTGCCACATCCATAAAGAATGAGGGCGCCAACGGCGCCCTCATTCACCAAATTCCATTCAGCCTACCTGACCCGAACGGCCGAGTCGTCACAGAACCCGGGAGCCCCGGCAGGGCGGATGCTTGCTCAAAATGAGTTCCGCACGCAAAGAAGGCCACTTAATGTGGCCTTCGTCTTGCGCAGGACTGTTCGAAATTTTGAGGAAGCACCCGCCCTGCCGGGGCTCCCGGGTTCCCGTTTACGAGAGCGACATTCTCAGCAACTCGTTGAAGAGCTTCGGATTGCCCTTGCCGCGGCTCGCCTTCATGCACTGGCCCACCAAAAAGCCGATGACCTTCTGGTTGCCGTCACGATACTGCTGCGCCTGATCGGCACAGTTTGCCAGCACCTCATCCACAATCGGCTGCAGCGCGCCGGCATCGCTCACCTGACGCATACCACGCTCGTCAACGATCTTGTTGGGATCGTCGCCGGTCTGAGCCATGGCCTCAAAGACCTCGTGCGCCTGGTTGGAGCTGATGGCATCGGTCGCCAGCAGCTTAGCCAGCGCTGCTACCTGAGCCGGCGCAATGCCGGACTCGGCCAGCGACACGCCCGCACCCTTAAGGTAGGCGATCATCTCGTTCACCAGCAAGTTTGCAACCGTCTGGGCCTCCTTGCCAGCCATACCGGCAGCAGCGGCCTCAAAAAACTCGGCAAACTCGGGGTCGCCGGCGATTTGCTCGGCATCGGCCGCCTTAATGCCAAAGTCGGTCTCAAAACGGGCACGCTTGGCATCGGGCAGCTCGGGGATCTCGCCGCGGCAGCGGTCGATAAACTCGTCGTCCAGATCGAACGGCGCCAGATCGGGATCGGGGAACAGACGATAGTCGTCTGCCGTTTCCTTCACACGCATGACCACGGTGCGCTTGCGGCTAGGCTCCCAGTGGCGGGTCTCCTGGTAGATAATGCCGCCCTCCTCGAGCACCTCGGCCTGGCGGCAGATCTCGTAGGCAAGGCCGTCATGCAGACTCTTAAACGAGTTGAGGTTCTTGAGCTCGGTCTTGGTGCCCAGCTTGGTCTCGCCGCGGCGGCGCAGCGACACATTGCCGTCGCAGCGCATGGAGCCCTTCTCCATGGAGCAGTCCGAAATGCCCAGCGTCACAAAAATGCGGCGGAGCTTCTCCATAAACAGGCGCGCTTCCTCGGGCGTACGCAAGTCGGGCTCAGTCACGAGCTCAATCAAAGGCGTGCCGCAGCGGTTGTAGTCGACGAGCGATTCGGCCGCGGCGGTAATGCGGCCCTCGGCACCGCCCACGTGCACCATCTTGGCGGCATCCTCCTCCATGTGGATGCGCAGGATGCGAATGGGCACCGTGTAGGAACCGTCCTCGCGGCGCTCAGGCATCTGCAGGTTGGACGCATCGTAGCTGGCCAGGTGACCGGCGCGCTGGTTGCCCTCGCGCATGGTCGACGTCATGGACGTGGACAGGCCCTCGGCGTTGGCCGAGGCGCTCGCCAGGCTCTGAGCCTCGGCCTCGCCAAACGCGCAGTCGGGGCGCTCGGCGGCACCGCGACCGGTCACGTCCAGGTCCAGGTGACCGTACATGGCAAAGGCGACCGGACCCTGCGTAGTCTGGAAGTTCTTGGCCATATCGGGATAGAAGTAGTGCTTGCGGTAGAACATCGAGTGGCGCTGGATCTCGCAGTTGGTGGCGAGGCCGGCCTTGACGATGCTCTCGATGGCGCGCTTGTTGGGCACCGGCAGGGCGCCGGGCAGGCCCAGGCACACCGGGCACACGTTGGCGTTGGGCTCGTCATCGTGGCTGAGTTTGCAGTTGCAGAACATCTTGGTATCGAGTGCGGTGAGCTCGGTGTGGATCTCCAGGCCAATCACGGCCTCCCAATCCTGCAGGACCTCGGAAAGCTCCTTCATTACAGCTCGCCTCCCTTCCCGGCAAAATCGGGCGCGACGGAAAGCGCGGGCGCACCCGTGGCGGCATCGGCAAAGCCGCGCTCCAGGGCGCGGGCAAACGTGAGCAGCTGACGGTCCTTAAAGGCCGGACCAACCAGCTGGGCAGAAACGGGCAGCTGAGTATCCTCGCCCAGGCCCAGCGGCACCGAGATGCCACCGTTGCCGCAAATGTTGAGCGAGATGGTGTACAGGTCGGAGAGGTACATCTGCGTGGGGTCGCTGATCTCGCCAAACTTAAAGGCCGTGCGCGGCGAGGCGGGCATGAGGATGGTGTCCACCTTGGCATACGCGGCGTCGTAGTCCTGCGTGATGAGCGTGCGGGCCTTTTGCGCAGCGTAGTAATACTTGTCGTACACGCCCGAGCTCAGCAGGTAGGCGCCGAGCATCTGACGGCGCTTGGCCTCGGCGCCAAAGCCGTGGGCGCGCGAAAGCGAGCTCTGGTCGGACAGGTTGGCGCAGCCCTCCTCCTGATAGCCGTAGCGAATGCCGTCGAAACGGGCCAGGTTGGAGAACGCCTCGGCCGGGCCGATGACGTAGTAGGCGGCGATGGCGGCGTCCAGGTGCGGCAGGTCGACCTCGACCAGCTCGGCGCCCTGGTTCTGCAGCTCCTGGGCGGCGCGCTGAACAGCGGCCTTAACCTCGGGCGTCAGGCCCTCGGCCTCCATAAACGCGGGGATGATGCCCACGCGCTTGCCCTCGATGCTGTCGTTGAGGTGCTCGGTAAAGTCGACGGCGCAATCCTGACTGGTGCAGTCGTACGGATCGTGGCCCGCGCCGGTAAGCGCGTTCATGGCCAGCGCGACATCCTCGACCGTGCGGCCAAAGGGGCCAACCTGGTCGAGCGACGAGCCAAAGGCAACCACGCCGTAACGGCTCACGGCGCCATACGTGGGCTTAAAGCCCACCACGCCGCACAGTGACGCCGGCTGGCGAATGGAGCCACCGGTGTCCGAGCCCAGCGAGAGCGCGACCTCGCCCGCGGCGACGGCGGCAGCGGAGCCGCCCGAAGAGCCGCCGGGCACGCGCTCGGTATCCCAGGGGTTGTTGGTGCGGTGGAACGCCGAGCTCTCGGTGGAGCTGCCAAAGGCAAACTCGTCCATGTTGGCCTTGCCCATGGGCAGGCAGCCGGCGTCGAGCATGCGCTGGACGCAGGTGGCGGTGTAGACGCTCTGGTAGTCCCCGAGCATGCGGGAAGCGCAGGTGGTGCGCGTGCCCACGAGGTTCATGTTGTCCTTGATGGCCAGCGGCACGCCCGCGAGCGGGGGCAGCGGCTTGCCTGCGGCACGGTCGGCATCCACGCGCGCAGCGGCCTCGAGCGCGAGCTCGGGCGCCACCTGCAGGAATGCCTGAACCCCGCTCTCGCGCGCCTCGATGGCGGCAAGGGAGGCCTGAGCCACCTCGGTAGCGGTAAAGTCGCCGGCGGCAACGCCCGCGGCGATCTGGGCGGCGGTAAGGGAATCGAAGCTTAGCGCCATTACTCGCTCTCCCCCTCTCCCAAAATGGACGGCACGCGGAAGTAGCGGTCGCGCGCGCTGCCGGCGTTTTCCAGCGCAACGTCGAGCGGCAGGTCGCGCTCGGGCTCGCGCAGGTCATCGCCCATCACGTTGGACAGGCTTCCGATAGGATGGAACGTGGGCTCCACGTCGGGCAAGTCATATTGCAGGACGGGCTCGAGCATCTGGACGGCGTCGTTCATGTAGGACGTCATCTGGGTGAGCTCGTCATCGGTCAGTGCGATCTTTGCGTACTCGGCGATGCCGCGCACGTCTTTCTCGCTGAGTGCCATAGGCGCTCCCTTCCGCATAACAGTTAAACCGTTCCAGTATACAGGGCAACGCCGGCTTGGGCAGGCGCTTTACCCAAATGCAGCGAAA
>URZN01000179.1 GCA_900552345.1 uncultured Collinsella sp.
CCACCGTGCTCACCCAGGTCGAGGTTGCGGCAGACGACCCGGCCTTTGCCGACCCGGTCAAGCCGATCGGTCCGTGGATGAGCGAGGCCGAGGCCAAGGAGCTGGAGGCCGACCGCGGCTACCAGTTTATCCACGACGAGAAGCAGGGCTTCCGTCGCGTGGTGGCTTCGCCCAAGCCCGTGAACATCGTCGAGCTCGACACCATCAAGTCGCTCGTCGAGTCCAACCATGTGGTGATCTCCTGCGGCGGTGGCGGCATTCCCGTCACCAAGGCCCAGGGCAACCACCTTAAGGGCGCTGCCGCCGTCATCGATAAGGACTTTGCGGCCGAGAAGCTCGCCGAGCAGCTCGACGCCGATGCCCTGATTATCCTGACGGCCGTGGAGAAGGTTGCCATTGGCTTTGGCACCGACCACGAGCAGTGGCTCGACACACTGAGCGCTGCCGATGTTAAGCGTCTGTCCGAGGCCAACGAGTTCGGTCGCGGCTCCATGCTGCCCAAGGTTCAGGCCGCTTCGACGTTTGCCGAGAGCAAGCCGGGCCGCACGGCACTCATCACGCTGCTCGAGAAGGCGCGTGATGGCCTTGCCGGCAAGACCGGTACCACGTTTACCGGCGACGCTGAGTAGGCATATCTGCACCATTGAGGAGGGTGCCCTGCGTCGCGGGGTGCCCTCCTTTGTGCTATGGAGAGCCAAGGGGCGTTCGCTGGAAAAAACGAGCGCGTGCCTGTTCCGACGGAGTGCGAGCTTGGTATGGTGGGTATAGCAACTATGGTGTCCAAGGTGGCCAGGGGAGGTTTGCGGAGATGAAACTCGGTTGCGTCATTATGGCTTCGGGCGAGGGTAAGCGGTTTGGCTCTAACAAGATGCTTGCCGATATCTATGGTGAGCCGCTGATTGCCCGGACCATCGATTCGGTTCCCCGGGGCTTTGACGTCGTGGTTTCGACGCGTTGGCCCGAGGTCGCCCAGATTTGCGAGGACAAGCATTGCCCGTGCGTGCTGCACGATGGCGAGCTGCGCAGCGAAAGCGTCCGTGCGGGCCTTTCGTGGGGAGTCGAACGCAACTGGAAAGGTTGCCTCTTTTTGCCGGGCGACCAGCCGCTCGTGAGCGCGGATTCTTTTGAGGCCATGGTTCGCGCGTTTGACGAGCGTGGCCGCAAGCATCCGGTGCGTCTTGCGTGCAACGGTGAGCCTTCGAGTCCGGTGCTCTTTCCGGCGGAACTGTTCGATGCACTTTTGTGTCTTGAGGGCAAGGACGGCGGCGGTTCGATCCTCAAGGGCCGTATTGACGTGGTGCTGGTCGAGGCGCGTGCCTACGAGCTGTGGGATGTCGATACCGCCAAGGGACAGCGACGCATAACGGAGCATATCGCCGCCTGCTCGTATTTTGATCGCGTGGCCAACAGCATCAATCAATAAGGAGCAATTATGATCATCATAAAAAACGGCGCGCTCGTGACGCCACAGGGGCTTCGCCGCGCCGATCTTGCCATGGATGGCGATAAGATCGTGCGGATCGCCGCGGCGATTGAGCCGGCCGAGGGCGATACCGTCGAGGACGCCGCGGGCTGCTGGGTGTTTCCCGGCTTTATCGACGGCCACACGCACATGCAGTGCTGGACCGGCATGGATTGGACAGCCGATAGCTTTGAGACCGGCACGCGCGCGGCTGCCTGCGGCGGCACGACGACCATTGTGGACTACGCGACGGCCGATCGCGGCGTGACTATGCCCGATGCCTTGGCCGAGTGGCATCACCGCGCCGACGGAACCTGCACGGCTAACTACGCCTTTCATATGGCACTCGCCGAGTGGAACGAGCGCAATCGCGCCGACCTTTCGGCCATGCGCGAGGCGGGCGTATCGTCGTTTAAGACTTACTTTGCCTACGATCATCTGCGCCTGGACGATGCCGAGACACTCGAGGTGCTCGAGGAGCTCAAGCGTATTGGCGGCATGCTGTGCGTGCATTGCGAGAACGGCACGCTGGTGAATGAGCTGCAGAAGCGCGTGTTTGAGCAGGGTATCCACGGGCCCGAGGGCCACGCGCTCAGCCGTCCGGACGTGTGCGAGGCCGAGGCAGTGAGCCGTCTGCTATATCTGGCGCACCTGGCCGGCGACGCACCGGTCAACGTGGTGCACCTTTCGACCAAGCTGGGGCTCGAGGCCATTCGTGCCGCCAAGGCGCGCGGGCAGAAGAATATCTATGTCGAGACCTGCCCTCAGTATCTGATGCTCGACGATACGTGCTATTTGGAGCAGGGCGAGGACGGCTTTGCGGGCGCCAAATATGTGATGAGCCCGCCGCTGCGCCATGCGGGTGACCGTGCGGCACTGCGCGAGGCGCTTGTGGCCGGCGAGATCGATACCATCGCCACCGACCACTGCAGCTTTAACCTACACGGGCAAAAGGACCGCGGGCGCGACGACTTCCGTGCGATTCCCAACGGCGGGCCCGGCGTGGAGCATCGTCCCGTCGCGATTGCCACGAGCTTTGAGGGACAGCTGGGCCCCGAGGACCTCTGCCGCCTGATGAGCGAGAACCCGGCGCGCGTGTTTGGCATGTACCCGCGCAAGGGCTGTCTTGCCGAGGGCTCCGATGCCGACGTGTGCGTGTGGGATCCCCAGGTGCGCTGGACGATTAGTGCCGCGACGCAGCATCAGGCCGTGGACTACACGCCACTCGAGGGTTTTGAGGCACATGGCCGCGCCAAGGCCGTGTTTGTGAACGGCGTGCTGGCTGCGCGCGACGGCGAGCCCACCGGAGCCCAACCCGGCCGCTACGTCCCCCGCTAGCAGGAAGATCACCGGATTCCCCTCCGCAGTTGCGGTGGAATAGTTCCTGTTTAGCTGCCAAATAGGCCGTTTTAGGAACTATTTCACCGCAACTTATAGGTCTGCTGGGGCGGCGCCGGCTATTTGAGGCTGGTGGCGACGACGGAGCGGCCGAGGGCTGCCTCGAAGCGATCTGCCATCGTTGGGTCGGCAAGCGTGTCGACTTGGTTGAGCATGATGCGGGCATTGTTGAGGTTCAGCATCTGCAACTCGGCATTGAGCACCTGGGCGACGCGCTCGGGCGTGGCGATGTCGGTGAGCTCGCAGCCGCAACGCTCGCAAAAGAGCTCGGGGCGGTGGACAACCTCGGCGACGGGCTTTCCCAGCCCCGAGGCGCCGACGATCCAGACGATGTTGGCGGTGCCAGAGGGAATCACCGGCTCCCAGGCGGCATGCGCCTTGAGCGGGAGTCGCTTGCTGCCATCTGCCTCGGTCAACACATAGTCAAAGCGCTGCGCCAGCTCGTTGAGCGGCTCAGCGGGGGCGGAGAGCTTGCCTGTCTCCGGGTCCAAAACACCCGCCTGGCAGATACTTCCACGGTTCATGCCCGCGCATGCCTCGCAGGTGCAGCCGGGAACATGCAGGGCCCCCGGCTTCCAAGGCGCGGAGTCCAGGCGACGGCTCGACCCGTCCCATGGCACGCCGGCAACGGGAAACATGTGCGTGGTGGTACAGAGAAGCACCCTGCCGCCGGCGCGCATGAGCTCGAGACCCAGCGTCTTCAGCAATGTCGACTTGCCGCCGCTGCCGATAATCGCGGTAATGCCCGGCTCGATCCTGAGCGCCGAGGCAAGATTGCCGCTAACCGTTTCCATCTGTTCACCGCCGTATAATACTGTGATAATAAATAATCATCAGAGTGCGGTCGAACCGCTTTTGCTCTGCTCAAACCGTAGCACAGGGAGGTGCCCCGGGAATGCTCGTTTATGTTCGCGGCGCCGGCGATATCGCCACGGGCGTCGCCGCTCGCTTGGTGCGCGCCGGCGTGTCGGTCGTTATGGCCGATATCGCGGTTCCCACGTGCATCCGTCGCACAATCAGTTTTTGCGAGGCCATTCGCCTGGGCGAGGTCCAGGTCGAGGGCATTCGCGCTCGCTTGGCGCAGACGCCGGCAGAGGCGCTTGCGATTACCGAGGCCGGAGACGTCGCCGTCGTGGTAGACCCTGTCTC
>URZN01000180.1 GCA_900552345.1 uncultured Collinsella sp.
CCAAATGGCCAGCGTAAAGGCGCGGTTCTGAATCCAGCCGCCCTTGTTCCAGATAAAGGCGGCGACGGTGGGCGCCAGCAGCAGCGCAAAGCCGCAGAACCAGGAGTGGGTGGGCAGGCAGTTGTAGGTGTAGCAGAAGTTCCAGATATCGTAGGCGATGATGTAGACCCAGGTCATATCGGGCCACAGCATGTCGGTCTGATCCTCGGAGGCGTAGACGCTCCACCAACCGGTCATGCAGAAGATGTTGATGATACCGGCAATGCCGTTGAACACGTTGTTCCAGCCGGCCAGCTGCGTGGCGCCCTCGGAGGTGACCCAGGTGGACTGGCCCAGGACAAAGAAGTGATAGGCGCTCTCAAAGTCGGACACGACGGCGATCATGATGTTGATGGCGACGATCACAAACGGCCATGCGCGGAACCAATGCGCCTTGCCGATCTTGCCCCACTGGTACTTAATGGCAATGAAGCCCCAGCAACCGGCCAGCGCCGCGTATACCTTGGCGTAGTGGAACCAGCTGTTCTGGTACACATGGGTGGGGTTGGTGAGCGCCCACTCGGCGCCTTGTGAGACGCCCACGGCGATGGCGACGCAGTAGATGGTCATGGCCAGCGGAGCCACGCCAAAGATGATGGCCGCGCCCAGCTTGGTGCGGCGGCCGACCTCGTTGAGCACGATCAGGCCAATAAAGACCATGGCCCAGCCGGCCCAGTGGATAAGGGTATCGCTACCCCAAACATCGAACAGCATGCTGCTCTCCTTTCACACGCCCGCGGCCCCTCTTCTGATCGCGGGCAGTTTGGCCAAATGTCGTCAGTCCTGGGGCTTGCGCTCCGGATACTTGGCGATATAGCCCTCGATGTGGAGTGTCGAGGCGATGATTTCCTTGACTGTCTCGTCGGGCACATCGGGGTGCGTGCGGATATACATCAACAACCCCATGATGAGGGTGTAGAACGTCTCGTAGACATGGTCGATGCGTAGCTCATGATGGGCGACAAAATCCACCACGGTGGTGTCGCAGATATACTGCGCCACGCGCTGGACCACGTTGTGCAAAAAGCCGCCGTAGAGCGCGCCGCTGCTCGAGGTGAGCGTACTCGGCAGCTCGTGGCCGCTGACGACCAGACGCTTAAAGAGCGGGGCGACGGTGTCGAGCGCGCCCTCGATATCACCGACGGTGCGGCCGGCGTTCCACTGCTCGAGCTCGGCGATAAAACCGTCGATCGCTTCGTCCATCACGGCGGTGACGGCGGCGTCCATATCGGCGAAGTAGTGGTAGAACAGCGAGCGCGTACAGCCGGCTCGCTTGGTCACGGCCGAGACAGATAGATGCGACACGCCCAGCTCGGAACTCACGGTGCGCACGGCGGCGAGGATTTCGCGACGGCGTTCGTCGCCCGTCAAGCGCTTTGCCGCGCTGTCGGTCGTGGGGACGGCGTCGGCCACAGAGATGTTCACTGTGTTATCGCCCATGCGCTTGCTGCCTTTCATCCTCTTTCGCCTGACCGTTCGCCTAACAGTCTTGAATATTGTTGACGGTTCGTCAATACTATTTTTGACACAATGTCAACAACGGCGGGTGAACGGCATGGGGGGCATGCCCGGCCTGCAAAAAAGAGGGGCGCTGCGGCCTCGTCGTGCTGCGGCAAGAGAAGGGACAACCATGATTCTCAACGGACCGGGAATTAGCTACACCGAGCCTGGCATCGGTTCGGAGTTCGTGCCGCCGCTGCCGGAGCATCCGCGCGAGGCAATCGTCAAGCTGTGCGAGCACTGCACCAACCGTCTGCTGCATCGCGACGAGCTGCTGGGCTACGAGTACTGGTCGTTTGCCGAGGCCGCAACCGACGAGCAGGCCGAAGTGCTCTGCAAGATGAAGATGCGCCGTCCCTATACGCTGCCCGAGATGGTCAAGCTCACCGGCATGCCCGAGGCCGATATCGAAAAGATGCTCGACGTTATGAGCTACACGGGCCTGCTCGAGTACAACTGGGAAAATCCCGAGCGTGCCAAGCAATGGGTGCTGCCCATGCTGGTGCCAGGTTCTGCCGAGTTCCTCAACATGCGCGTGAGCCAGCTCGAGGAGCACCCGGTCTTTGCCAAGTTCTTTGAGCAGGCGTCCAAGGGACCGCTGTCCAAAGCCACGCCGATGGTACCGCCCGGAGGCGCCGGCATCGGTATGCATGTCATTCCGGTCGAGAAGGCTATCGATGCTTCGAGCACCTCGGTGCCGATTGAGCATATCGAGCATTGGCTCGACAAATACGAGGGTAAGTATGCCGCCAGCACCTGCAGCTGCCGCGCGAGCCGTCGCGTGATGGGAGAGGGCTGCGCCGACGACCCGGCCGATTGGTGCATCGCCGTGGGCGATATGGCCGACTACGTGGTCGAGACCGACCGTGGCCATTACGTGACGCGCGACGAGGTCTACGACATCCTGCGCCAGGCCGAGGACAACGGTTTTGTGCACCAGATCACCAACATCGACGGCGAGAACAAGATCTTCGCTATCTGCAACTGCAACGTTAACGTATGTTATGCCCTGCGCACCTCTCAGCTGTTCAACACGCCCAACCTGTCGCGCTCGGCCTATGTCGCCAAGGTCGAGAAGGACAAGTGTGTTGCCTGCGGTCGCTGCGTTGAGGTGTGCCCGGCCGGCGCCGCCAAGCTGGGCCAGAAGCTCTGCAGCAAAAAGGCGGGCGGACAGGTGCCCGAGTATCCGCGCCAGGAGCTGCCCGACGCCACCAAGTGGGATCACACCAAGTGGTCGCCCAACTACCGCAACGACAACCGCATCGAGACGCACGAGTCCGGCACCGCGCCTTGCAAGACGGCTTGCCCTGCTCACGTTGCCGTTCAGGGCTACTTAAAGCTTGCGGCGCAGGGCCGCTATGACGAGGCGCTGGCGCTCATCAAGCGCGAGAACCCGCTGCCCGCTATCTGCGGCCGTGTGTGCAATCGCCGCTGCGAGGATGTCTGTACCCGCGGTCGCGTGGACGAGGCCGTGGCCATCGACGAGGTCAAGAAGTTTATCGCTCAGCGCGATCTGGACGCCGCGACCCGCTACGTCCCGCCCGTGGTGACGCCGACGCGCGCTGGCGGCTTCGACCAAAAGATTGCCATCATCGGTGCCGGCCCGGCCGGTCTGTCCTGCGCCTTCTATCTGGCCGAGAAGGGCTACAAGCCCATCGTGTTCGAGAAAAACGAACGCCCGGGCGGCATGCTCACCTATGGCATTCCCAGCTTTAAGCTGCAGAAGGATGTTATCGAGGCCGAGGTCGAGGTCATTCGCCTGATGGGTGCCGAGTTCCGCTATGGCGTGGAAGTCGGTCGCGACGTGACACTCGACGAGCTGCGCGCGCAGGGCTTTAAGGCCTTCTACGTGGCCATTGGCTGCCAGAGCGGCCGCCTTGCCGGTATTCCGGGCGAGGATGCCGAGGACGTGACCGTGGCCGTCGACTTCCTTCGCGAGGTCAACAGCGGCAAGATCGACGCGCTGCCTGGCCGCACCATCGTGGTGGGCGGCGGCAACGTGGCCATCGACGTTGCCCGCAACGCTTGCCGTCTGGGTTCCGAGCACGTTGAGATGTTCTGCCTGGAGAGCGAGGCCCAGATGCCCGCCAGCGAGGAGGAGCGTCGCGAGGCCGTTGAGGACGGCGCTCACATCAGCTGCGGCTGGGGCCCCAAGGAGGTTCACCTGGACGAGGCCGGTCGCGTATGTGGCATCACCTTTAAGCGCTGCACGCGCGTCTTTGACGACGAGGGCCGTTTTGCGCCCGAGTACGATGAGAACGATCTGCGTCGTGTCGATGCCGACCGCGTGGTCATGTCGATTGGCCAGTCCATTGTGTGGGGCGACCTGCTGGCTGGCTCCAAAGTGGAGCTTGGTCGTGGCCAGGGTGCCCTTGCCGATCCCCAGACCTACCAGACCGCCGAGCCCGATATCTTTGTGGGCGGCGACGTCTATACCCTGTCTCTTATACACATCTGACGCTGCCGAC
>URZN01000181.1 GCA_900552345.1 uncultured Collinsella sp.
AGATAGGCTCCGGTCTCGTGGGCTCGGAGATGTGTATAAGAGACAGGGTCAGCACAGCGGTGGCCAATACCTCGACCAGCGCTTCGTCAGCCACATCCACACCAAGCTCGCCCAGCGCCGCGCGCTCAATATCCACCGTCACGGCACCGAACGTGCCCGCGGCACCGGCACCGCCGTTGACGGCGACGCGCGCGAGCGACGTCTCAAACGCAGGCGCGCCGCACACGATGTCGCTCGGCCACTGGATGCCCACTTTGCCGGCAAGCCCCAGGCCCGGCGTTGCGGCCGTGCCCGCGAGCGCGTCCATCATGCCCATTGCGGCCACAAACGGCAGGCCGTGGAAGGCGTGCATGTTCACATCGGGGCGCACGACCAGCGAAAACGTCAACGACGCCTCGCCCGCGCTCCAAGCACACCAGCCCGCGGACATGCCCTCGCGGCCCGCGTCACGCGCCGCGTCGAGCTCGGTACCGGCGGCAACAGCATTCATCTCGATCATCTACATGCGCCCCAATTCGCCCACGATATGGCCCACGCGGTCCTCGGGCTCCTTGACCTCGACGCCGTTGTAGCGGAAGAACCGCGCCGGGTCGTGCATCAGGTCCTCGAGCGGCACCAGCACAAAGTCGCGCTCGCCGATCAGCGGATGCGGCAGACGCAGCTTCTTGCCGCCGTGGGTCTCGCCGTCCATCCACAGCAGGTCCAAGTCGATGGTGCGCGGGCCGTTTGCCTTGGCCTTTTTGGAGCGGTCGCGGCCCAGCTCGGCCTCAATCTTCATGAGCTCGTCGAGCAGCACCAGCGGCGCCAGCTCGGTCTTGATCTCGATGACGGCGTTGGCAAACGCGTCCTGGCGCGTCTCGTAGGCCGGCTCGCTCTCGTAGATGCGCGAGCAGTTGGACACGCAGGTGAGCGGAATCTCGGCAATCATGTCGCGCGCAGCGCGGATGTTGTCGCAGCGATGCCCCAGGTTGGAACCCACGGCCACAAACGCACGGCGCGGTTGCGGCTTGGCAACAGCCCAGTAACCGTTCAGGAACTGCGCAAAGCCCGCGACGTCATGCACGCGCACGATGTTGGCGCCAGCCTGGATGGCGCCCAGGCACACACCAAACGTGGCGGCATCGCGCGCGGCGGCCTCAGTCACGCCCGAGACGGTGCCCACAAAGCGCTTGCGTGACACGGCGCACATGAGCGGATAGCCCAGCGACGCCATCTTGGCGGTCTCGCGCTGGATGACGATGTCTTCGTTGGCCGTCTTGCCAAAGCCCGGACCGGGATCGATGCAGATGCGGTCGCGCGACACGCCGGCGTGGATAAGCGTGCGAGCCTGATCGGACAGAAAACCCATGACGCGGCGCATGATGGGCGCAGAATCGGGCAGGGTAAAGCGGCGGAGCTGCGAGGTGGGCACATAGGCTTCCTCACGGCGGGCACTGCGGCGCATCATGGCGGCCAGGTGGTCGCTGGGCTCTGGTGCGGCTTCGGTAGCTGCGGGCACGGTCTCGGGCGCAGCGGCGGCGGGGGCAGTCTGCTCGGCAGCCGGCGTCTCTGACTCGGACTCGGGCGCGGGCTCCGATTCGCCAAACGGCAGCGAGGGCTGTACCACACCGCCCGGAAGCTTGGCCTCAACCTTGGGCTCGCCCAGCAACTTGCCGCGACGGCGACGGGCCGGCTTCTCGGCCTCGCGCGCGGCCTCGACAGCCGCTTCGCGTGCCTTCTCGGCAACAAACGCCGCAGCCGAGGTATCGAGCTGCACCGTCGCGTGCGTGCGTGCGGGTGTGGCGACCTCGCCGGCGTGCATTACGATGACGCCGCAGGTGCTCGTCTTAACGAACTCAACCATCTTGGGATCGGTGAAACCCGTCACGTCGTTGACAATCGAAGCACCGCAGCGCACAGCCGCCTTGGCAACCGCCACATGACGCGTGTCGATGGAGACAATGGCACCCTCTTTGGCGAGCGCGCGCACGACGGGCAGCACGCGACGCGCCTCCTCGTCGGGGTTGACCGGGGTAAAGCCGGGGCGCGTGGACTCGCCGCCCACGTCGATGATGTCGGCGCCGGCATCGAGCATCGCCAGGCCGTACTCGATAGCGGCATCCTGGTCAAAGTGCTCACCGCCGTCGCTAAACGAATCGGGCGTCACGTTGAGGACGCCCATGATGCGCGGACGGTCAAAGCTGAGCTCGTACTTTCCGCACCGCCATGTCTTGCTGTCGTTCGCCATGAACATCCTCCTAAAATGCCCACGCCGCCGCGCTCGGGCGCTGGCGGCGGGGTCGTTTTGCAATCAGTCTTTCTATTGTATCCGCGCGCGCGGGCTAGAACGCAAACGCAGCCGCGATGTCGCAAGAAATCAGCAGGTCGGCATTTGCATCCTGATCGGTGGGCGCCAAATTGCAAATGGCCAGCGTATCGCCAGTAAAGTAACGCGTGAGACCCGCCGCCGGATACACTACGAGCGAGGTCCCGCCCACGACGAGGGCGTCGGCTGCGGCGATGGCAGCAACGGCGCCGGTAAGCACGCGCTCATCGAGCGGCTCTTCGTAGAGGACTACATCGGGCTTGATGCGACCGCCGCACGCAGGGCACACGGGCACGCCCGCGGCGTCCTCGTGCTCGCGTGAGCAAATCCATTCGGCGCTGTAGACCGCGCCGCACGTCTGGCAGATATTGCGGTGGACCGATCCGTGCAGCTCGAACACGCGCTGCGAGCCGGCCATCTGGTGCAGGCCATCGATGTTTTGCGTCACCACGGCGTCGAGCTTGCCGGCGCGCTCCAGCTCCGCCAGCTTGACGTGGCAGTGGTTGGGCTTGGCGTTAAGGGCGATCATCTTGGTCCGGTAGAAGTCGAAAAACTCCGCCGGATGCGCCTCGTAGAAGCTGTGCGAGAGCATAGTCTCGGGCGGATAGGAAAACCGCTGGTGATACAGACCATCCACGCTGCGGAAATCGGGGATGCCACTCGCCGTGGAAACGCCCGCGCCGCCAAAGAAGACCACGTTGCTATGGGTTTCGAACAGCTCCGCCAGCGCGGCGGAGACCTGTTTGGGGTCCGATATTGCCTGCGTCATATATGTCCTCCGTCCGTGTCTTAGGGACGGCGGCGTTCGCGCTATCACTCGCGGACTCCGCCCCGCTCTTGTTGCGTTAATCTTAAGCCTGCCAACCCCGTCGAAAGGACACCATGCCTCAGACTTACACTTTCGCCTCGTGGAACGTCAACGGCCTGCGCGCCGTGCTCAAAAAGGACCCGAGCTTTATCCAGATCGCGCAGGACCTCGATGTCGATATCCTAGCGCTGCAAGAGACCAAGCTGCAGGAGGGCCAGGTACAGGTCGATCTGCCCGGCTATCACCAAACCTGGAGCTATGCCGAGCGCAAGGGCTACTCGGGCACCGCGGTCTTTAGCCGCCAGGAACCGCTGCGCGTGCTGCGCGCCGATGCGCTGCTGCCCCACGCCGGCGAGGGCGAGGCGGCCGAGCTCGTCGCCCAAGCCGCAACCGAGGGCCGCGTCTGTGCGCTCGAGTTCGACAAGTTTTGGTTCGTGGACGTCTATACGCCCAACGCCCAAAACGAGCTCGCGCGCATCGATGTACGCATGGCCTGGGACGATGCCTATCGCGGCTTTTTGAGCACGCTTGAGCGCGAGACCGGAAAGCCCGTCGTAACCTGCGGCGACTTTAACGTGGCACACGAGGAGATCGACCTTAAGAACCCCAAGTCCAACCGCGGCAACGCAGGCTTTTCGGACGAGGAACGCGGCAAGTTTACCGAGCTGCTCGACGCCGGTTTTACCGACACCTGGCGCGCGGCCAATCCGGACGTCGAGGGCGTCTACAGCTGGTGGAGCTACCGCTTTAATGCCCGCAAGAACAACGCAGGCTGGCGCATCGACTACTTCCTGGTAAGCGACGCAATCGCCGGCAACGTACGCGACACCGGCATCCGCGGCGACATCTTCGGCAGCGACCACTGCCCCGTCACCCTCGCCCTGGAGCTCT
>URZN01000182.1 GCA_900552345.1 uncultured Collinsella sp.
GATCGGTGCCACGCACGCCGGTATCTCGGTGGGCGAGGATGGCGCCACGCACCAGTGCTGCGAGGATATCGCCCTCATGCGTGTTATCCCCGGCATGACCGTGATTGTTCCCGCCGACGACGTCGAGGCCCGCGCCGTGACGCGCGCCGCCTACGAGTGCGACGGCCCCGTGTACATGCGCTTCGCCCGTCTGGCCTCGCCGGTCATCAACGATTCCGAGACCTACAAGTTCGAGCTGGGCAAGGGCATCGTCATGCGCGAGGGCGCCGACGTGACCATCATTGCCTGCGGCCTGATGGTCGGCGAGGCTCTCGAGGCCGCCGAGCAGCTCGCTGCCGAGGGCATCGACGCCGAGGTCATCAACATGCACACCATCAAGCCCATCGATGCCGACCTGATCGTCAAGAGCGCCACCAAGACCGGTCACGTCGTGACCGTCGAGGAGCACTCCGTGATCGGTGGCCTGGGCAGCGCCGTCGCCGACGTCCTGTGCGAACAGTGCCCGACGCCGCTTAAGAAGATCGGTGTCAACGACACCTTCGGCGAGTCCGGTCCGGGCGCCGAGCTCCTGCACAAGTACGGCCTGGATGCCGCCAACATCGTGGCGACCACCAAGGAGTTCTTGGCCTAAGGCGTTTTGCGTTGGCCTTAACTTGAGAGCGGCCGTTCCCATATTGGGCAATGAAAAAGCCGGGGTGCCTTCCATCTGGAGGCACCTCGGCTTTGCGTTTGGAGACGGCAGGGAAAGAAGCTAGAGAGGTTTTACGGTCGGGGCCAGGGTGCCGGCAAAGATTTCGTCTGCCTTGAAGAGCGTCTTGGATTCCTGCGCGTTTGTCGCTTTCATTTCGGAGACGATGGTATCGAATGAGACGGCTCCCAAGGACTGTAAGTCGAGGGTCTCGCGGGCGGCATCATCAGAGCAGGCGCTCGAGCTCGATGAGAATTTGGAAAGATGAGCCATCGCGGCGTCGTAGGACCAGCGCGTAATCCATATTTCTACATAGCGACCGCCGCCAAGGTTAATGTCCTTTACACACCCGCCGCCGATATCGCCGCCACCCCATACCTCATGGTCGTATCCGGAAAGACTGCCGATGTATTTGTCGGGATAGGCGGTCGAGTACAGCCCTATCGAATCCCCGTTGACCTTTACCGTGACCCTGCCGTCCCAGTACTCGGGCAGGTCGACACTGAAGGTTTGGGCCTCGATATGGCGTGCGGCGGCTTTGCGCTGTTCCTCGGCCTGGCGCGCCGCTTCCTCTTCGGCGGCTTTCTTGGCCGCGACGGCGGTGTCGCGGCGGTTCGTTGCGGCGTGTTGCAGCGCATCGACGTTGGGCGCGTCCTTACCCTTGTATGCCATGGCGAGTGTCACGGCGTCGTTGATCTCGTCGTCGGTCACGTCGACAGCATCGATGGGCGTAAAGTCCAAAACCGAATCCTGCTCGGCGAGTTCTGCCAAGTCGATCTTCTCGCCCTTAGCAAAAGCGTCGTCGATCGTAAGCTCGGCCTTTGTGCAAGGCACCTGGTAGATAGTGCCATCGGCGGCGATGGGGGAGCCTGCCGCCTTGAGCGTGTACTTGCCCTGGATAAGCTTGATGCCCGAGCCGTCGGATGCGACATATTCGACCTTATCGATCTTCTTCCCGTCGACCGTCTTGCCCTTTACGCGCACCGGCACACGCGAGGCGCCGTTATCGGTGTCCCACCCTTCAGCCTTTACGCTCACCACGAGCGCATGCTTGGAATGCGCCGACTCATACTGCTCCTGCTCCTGAACATGCTGCTGATACAGGTGATACGCCAGCCCACCGCCCCCGCCAACAACAAGTATTGCTGTGCAGACGATGGCGATCACGACGCCTTTCTTAGGCTTCTTACCGGGAGCGGGCGAACTCACAGGTGCCGGCGCAACCGCAGGTTCGGCTGCGGGCATAGTCTGTGCCCCATCAGCAAGCGCAACCCCGCATCCCACGCAAAACCGAGCCTCATCAGCAAGCTCAGCACCACAATAAGGACAAACCATACCAACCTCACAATAAGCCGAGAACCATCTTTCTAACTCAACTGTAAAGCGAAAACTCCAACCCAAGTTGCGCAACAATGAGCCCCAATATAAGTTGCGGTGAAATAGGGACTGATGAGGGCTTTTAACTGCTAAAACAGTCCCTATTTCACCGCAACTTCTAAAGAGGCCCATAGTGCCCGGCCGGACAGAACCCAAAGCCCGCCATGCTTCTTATGTGCAGCAAAGGCAATCCTGCTAAAATACAAAGCGCTCATGTAGTTTAAACGCACGACGATAAGGAGCACCAGTGGGTAACCACTTCCGTACCTCCGGTGCGGGCGATGAAGCCCCCAAGACGCAGCCGAGCGCCGCGGGCAGTCGTTTCGCCACTCCGGATTCAGAGGATCAGCTGTTTAGCCCGATCCCCGCACAGCCGGCAGATCAGGCACAGCCGGCGGCAGATCCCTTTGCCTACAACCCCAACAACGATGTTGCGCTTTCCGGCACGGCTGGCTTTGAGCCCGTTCAGACGGTGACCGCCCGTGTGGCTCAGCCTCAGATGAGCGCCGCCACGCCGCAGCCGACCATGGCCGGCATCCCCGATCCCATGGCCCCTGCGGCTCCCGCGCCGCAGCCCGCGCAGTCCGGTCTTTTTGCCGGCATTCCCGACCCCACGCAGCCTGCGGCTCCCGTGGTCGAGCGCGATCAGGCCGCCGAGGTCGCAAGCCTCGACAACGCGCTCAACAACCCCGATTTCACGTCGGTGTTTGCGCCCATCGACCCGCAGGCCAGCCGTAAAAAGATGGCCAAGCAGGCCGGTGTCGAGCCCGTCATCCTTATGGAGCACGTCACCAAGATCTATCCGGCGCAGCCCAACAAGCCCGCACTCGACGACATCAACATCGAGATCTATCCGGGCGAGTTCGTCTTTTTGGTCGGTCACTCCGGCTCGGGTAAGACCACGCTGCTGTCGACGCTCAACCGCGACGTCAAGCCCACAAGCGGTCGCATTTTGGTCGCCGGCCAGGATCTCATGAAGATCAAGAACCGCAAGGTTCCGTTCCTGCGTCGTCAGATTGGCGCCGTGTTCCAGGACTTTAAGCTCCTGCCGCAAAAGACCGCTTACGAAAACGTGGCGTTTGCCCTGCAGTGCATCGGCAAGCCCAAGGGTGTCATTCGCAGCCAGGTGCCCGAGGTGCTGCGTCTGGTCGGTCTGGCCGATCAGATGGACTCGCTGCCCGATCAGCTTTCCGGTGGCGAGCAGCAGCGCGTGGCCGTTGCCCGCGCTATGGTCAACCGCCCACCGCTGCTGATTTGCGACGAGCCCACGGGCAACCTCGACCCGGCGATTTCGCTGGGCATCATGAAGTTGCTCGAGCGCATTAACCGCACCGGTACCACCGTGATCGTCGCTACGCACGACCGCGAGATGGTCGATAGCATGCACCGCCGCGTGATCGCCCTCGAGGGCGGCCACGTAATCCGCGACCAGGAGAGGGGAGGTTACGGCAACTATGGCACCAACTAACGTGGGCTACTCGCTCAAAGAGGCAATCAGCCACTTCTTCCGTAACTGGACCACCTCGCTCGGCGCCGTCATCACGATTTTCCTTTCGCTGTTTATCATCGGCCTGTTCATTATGGGTTCCGCGATGCTGAACTCCGTGATCGGCACCGTCGAGGATCAGGTCGTCATCAACGCCTTTATTAGCGATGACGCCGACCAGGCAGATGTTCAGGCCTTTGAGGCCGAGCTCAAGACGTGGAGCAACGTCAAGTCCGTGACGTACAAGGACAAGGACGACGCGCTGGCCGAGTACACGAGCAAGATGTCGGGTAACGCCGACGCTACCATGAGCGCGCTCGACGGTCAGAACCCGCTGCCGGCTTCGTTTGCCATCGAGATGGACGATCCGTCCATGGTCGAGAGCACGGCCCAGAAGCTGTCTCTTATACACATCTGACGCTGCCGACGATCTTACGCGTGTAG
>URZN01000183.1 GCA_900552345.1 uncultured Collinsella sp.
GCTAAAACAAGCATCGACACCCTTGTATCGAACAAGACAACCGCGTTATACTAGCCAACACACAAGCGGGCATCGCCAAGTGGTAAGGCATCAGCTTCCCAAGCTGACACTCGCGGGTTCGAATCCCGTTGCCCGCTCCAGTAAAAAGCACAAGCACGGCAGCGTTACGTTGCCGTGCTTTTTACTACCAAGTGCCGGGATTCGAACCCGCCAGGGTGCGAGCGTAAAGCAAACGCGAAGCGTTTGTAGCGAGCAGGCGAAGGCGCCGGCAGGCGCCTGAAGCCGGTGCGTATTTGCAAAGCAAATACGCGGACGTCCCGTTGCCCGCTCCACCGAGCACGGGAGGCATGGGGACGGCAAATCCAGCAAAGTCTTCCCCACCGTCTCCGTGAATCCGAGGAGATCGCCTGAAGCCGCTCTATGCTACAAAATGTTAGGTTAATGCCCGTTATCGTTACTTGCGCCCGCGCACGGTACAATGGTTGGGTTACGACCAACGTGCCAATAACCAAAAAGGAGCCGCTATGATCGATCGCTATACCCGCCCGGAGATGGGACACATCTTCTCCCTCGAGAACAAGTACGCCATTTGGCAGGAGATTGAGGTCCTGGCCTGCGAGGCGCAGGCGGAGCTCGGCAAGATCGGTATTTCCAAAGAAGAGGCCCAGTGGATTCGCGACCACGCCAACTTTGAGAAGGAGAAGGTTGACGAGATCGAGGAGGTCACGCGCCACGATGTCATCGCCTTCCTGACCAGTATGAAGGAGTACATCGACGCCGATGTTCCCGAGGGCGACCCCAAGCCCAGCCGTTGGGTTCACTATGGCATGACCAGCTCCGACCTGGGCGATACGGCTTTGTGCTACCAGCTCACGCAGGCCTGCGACCTAATCATCGAGGACGTCAAGAAACTCGGCGAGATCTGCAAGCGTCGCGCCTTCGAGGAGCGCAATACGCTCTGCGCCGGCCGCACCCATGGCATCCATGCCGAGCCGATGACCTTCGGTATGAAGTTTGGCTCTTGGGCATGGGAGCTCAAGCGCGATCTCGATCGTCTTGAGGACGCTCGCAAGAACGTTGCCTTCGGTGCCATCTCGGGCGCCGTCGGCACCTACAGCTCCATCGAGCCGTTCGTCGAGGAGTACGTCTGCGAGCACCTGGGCCTGGTCCACGATCCGCTGTCCACGCAGGTCATCAGCCGCGACCATCACGCCTACCTCGCCGGCGTCCTTGCCACCACGGCGGCCACCTGCGAGCGCATCGCGACCGAGGTCCGCAACCTGCAGAAGACCGATACGCTCGAGGCCGAGGAGCCGTTCCGCAAGGGTCAAAAGGGCAGCTCCGCCATGCCGCACAAGCGCAACCCCATCACCATGGAGAAGGTCTGCGGCCTGTCGCGCGTCGTCAAGTCCAACGCTCAGGTCGCCTTCGATAACGTCGCCCTGTGGCACGAGCGTGACATTTCGCACTCCTCTGCCGAGCGCGTCGCCCAGGCCGATAGCTTCATCGCGCTCGATCACATGTTCCAGTGCCTCATCCGCGTTATCGACGGCCTGCAGCTGTATCCGGCTCGCATGATGGCCAACCTCAACAAGACCCGCGGCCTCATCTTCTCCTCCAAGGTGCTGCTGGCCCTCGTCGATACGGGCATCACCCGCGAGGACGCCTACGCTATCGTGCAGGAAAACGCCATGGCAACCTGGCACGAGGTACAGGATTGTGTCTCCGGCCCCACCTTTAAGGAGCGTCTCGAGGCCGATCCGCGCTGCACCGTCAGCCAGGAGAAACTCGACGAGATCTTTGATCCGTGGGACTTCCTCACCCGCATCGACACGGTCTTCGACCGCCTGGAGCAGCTGAACTTCGAGTAGGGTTAACCTAATTCGACCGCTTGCGGATGCATTTCAACCTTTGGCGCCTTGCCCATCTTGGGCGAGGCGCTTTTTTATTGCCGCATCAGCCCCGGGTATAAAATGAAATCCGACTGCTGTTTCGATGAAGGGAGGCGTGTGCCCGGACGTACCAAGCGAGCCGCCATCGTCTCGCTTACGCTCATACTTCTTGTTGCCGTCTGTGCGGGCGCCCTGACGTATACCGTTCGAAGCAGCTCTTCCTCCCCGAATGAAGTCGACAAAGACCTCCCGGTACTCAAAATCGGCGTTACGGATAACGACCCCTATGTGTATGTCGATACCACGGGCGATTACGCCGGTATCGATATCGACATCGCCCGCGAGGCCTGCAAACGCGCAGGGATCAAGCCGCAATTTATCGACATATCTTGGAATGACCGTGATCGCCTACTCAAAAACGGCGATACCGATTGCCTGTGGTGCGACTATTCTCCCTGTTATCGCGAGGATAAGTATTACTGGACTGAGCCGTATTTGACCCTGACGGTTTCGGTCGCCGCCAAGAAAACGAGTGGCATCACGTCCTTGGCGCATCTCGATGGAAGCAAGACCATTGCGGTGATTGCGGGCTCGGTGAGCGAACGCCGATTGCTCGCAGGGGATCTGGATATCTCGCCGGACGTGCAAATCAAATCGTATGGTTCTGCCGAACTCTGCAAAGCCGCCCTCGCCAAAGGGTATGTCGACTGTTGGATGGCGGACGTTCAGTCGCTTGATCGACTCGTTGCCCAGTATTCTGTCGTTTATCGTGTGTTCGCCGACAACGTTATGACGGTTGACCTGGGCGTCGCGTTTGATGATAGCTATGAGGGGGAGTACGTCAAAAACCTCGATACCGCACTGTCCGACATGGATCGAGACGGCACGATAGAGCACATTGTGGACAATTACAAGGCAGGAGCGACGACAGGCGGGCGAGGAGCGGAATCATGACAAATGACGAGCGCCGCTTTCGCCGAAAGAGTTTAGCCGCAGTGGGCATCGGCATCGTGGCCAGCGTTGCCCTACTGAGTCTGCTCTATATGGTTGGCACGCATCGCTGCCTTGATAAAACGCTTGGGTTCGGCCAGGAAACCATGGTGTTTTTAAAAAATGCCTGCGAAAAATATGACCGATATGAACAGGGAAGAAAAACCGAGGCGACGCACAATTTGGATGCGGCGCTCGAGTCGTTTGCGACGTTCTTGCCGCCTGATCGATTTGAAGTCAACGACGATCTGGTCGAGGAATATGTCCATACCGAGAGCCTTTCGGGAATGTTGGTCATGGACGCCGATGGTCATATGGTCGCCCACTACGATATCGACGGCCGCGATCCACTCATGCTGTGGCGAGAGGAGCTGGCCTGTTCGTCGATCGCATCGATGTATCGAGGGTCCAAAGTTTCCTACTCGACCGCTGTCGAGCGCCGCGGTGTCGACTTTGCCGTGAGTGCCGTTCCATACGGTGACGGGGTGGCGTTGGGGTATCGATCCCTTGCGGCTGAGCCCGCCGATGACTATTCATACACGATCGCCGACGTCCTTGTGAACAACACGTTCCATCAGAGTCCAACAGTGCTTGTGATGCGCGATGCGCAAATCGTTTCTTCAAACGATTCGACCGTCGATATAACCCTTGCCCGGCTTCTCGCCGATAGCGGAATTGACTGGAAAGACGAGGGCGTAACACGTATCGAATATCGGGGGACCACCTTATATGCCGTGCGTGCGGCATATAAGGACTACCGCCTGTTTGCGCTATATCCCAAATCTGAGGTCATGTCTGACAGGATTTCATTTGTCGCCGTCGGCGTCTTGGTGTGCCTTGCGCTTTGGGTCGTGGTACTGTTGGCTCGAAATATCGTTGACCACCGCAATTTGGTCGAAAAGGATAAACAGCTCGGCATTATCAATGCCATAAGCGCCATCTACGATTCGACCTTCCTTTTGCATCTTGACACCCTCGAGATCGAGGGAATCAATATGTCGCCGGCGATAGCGAAGATGTTTGCCGAGCATAGCGAGGCATATGACTTTATGGACACGGTCTGCCGGGATATCGTGAGCCCCGAAAGCCGCGAAGCGGTTGTGGGGCT
>URZN01000184.1 GCA_900552345.1 uncultured Collinsella sp.
CTTTAAGATCGCCTAGGACCAAAGCGCCGTCGGCATATTGAAATCCTGCGATATGAAATGACAGAAGAACACGTGAAGGCTCGTACATGGCAACTCCTCTAACGGCCGGATAAACCGGCGCTTAACCTTACTGAGAAGTTTACGGGCCCGTGCGGACACGAATTCACCCGCTCGCGCCTTTCACCCAGTTGCCGCAACGCTTGCATGGCAGAGCGCTTGCAGATAAGATAGGAACACGGATGGCACCCGTTGCCGCGGGTCTTGCCAACTCCAATACACGTTTTCATCGTGAGAAGTGGCCGTCTTCGCTTACGCGGGGGCGGCTATTTCATTCGGCCGATAAACAGGCCGAGTTCGATAGCCGCGATTAACAACGCCAATAACGAAATAACATCGCTTACGTTCATACCAAATCCCTTCTAAAGGGAGTTGGCCCATCCGTGCTCCATAGCAGTAGTCTAACGCAAAATGCGGGTAATAGGAACACTTGTTCGTATTACCCGCGCTCTTTTCTAGTGCACAAACATGCGCACGAACTTGTGCTTCCAGCTTGCGTAGGGCGCATACCGAAACGGCACGTCCAGCCACGTTGCCTTGTTCACGATGCTCTTCTTGTGGCTAAACGTATCGAAGCTCTCGCGGCCATGGTACTGCCCCATACCGCTCGCACCCATGCCGCCAAAGCCCATATGGCTCGTAGCCAGATGCATGATGGTGTCGTTAACACAGCCGCCGCCAAAGGGCACGTAACGCACAAAGCGCTGCTGAACCGCGCGATCCTGGCTAAAGATATACAGGGCCAGCGGCGTCGGACGATCCGTAATAAACGCCTTGGCCTCGTCTAGGCTCTCAAACGTCAGCACCGGCAAGATGGGGCCGAAAATCTCCTCCTGCATCACGGCGTCCTCAGGCGCCACGCCGTCTAGGATCGTCGGTTCAATCTTGAGCGACGACTCGCGCGCCGTGCCTCCCAGCACAACCTTATCGAGGTCGATCAGCCCACGTATGCGCGCGAAATGCTTGGCGTTGACAATATGACCGTAGTCCTCGTTGTCGAGCGGGTGCTCGCCAAACATGCGACGGACCTCCTCCTTGATGAGGCCCAGCAGCTCGTCGTGCACGCGCGTATCGACCAGCAGGTAGTCGGGTGCCACGCAGGTCTGTCCCACGTTGAGCCATTTACCAAAGGCGATGCGGCGTGCCGCGACCTTCAAGTTTGCCGTCGCATCCACGATGCAGGGACTCTTTCCGCCCAGCTCAAGCGTCACGGGCGTAAGGTTTTTGCTCGCGCGCTCCATGACGAGCTTGCCGACCGGAACGCTACCGGTAAAGAAGATCTTGTCCCAGCACTCGTCGAGCAGCGCTTCGTTCTCGGCACGCCCGCCCTCGACGACCGTTACCAGGCGCGGCTCAAATGCTTCCTCGCAAATCTGCCTGAGCACCGCGCTCGAAGCCGGCGCATAGGCACTCGGCTTGATGACCACGGTATTGCCTGCGGCAAGGGCGCCAGCGAGCGGCTCGAGCGTCAGCAAAAACGGATAGTTCCAGGGCGCCATGATGAGCGTGACGCCATAGGGCACGGCTTGCGTTTTGCACACGCTCACGGCGTTAGCGAGGTCACACGGACGCAGGCGCGGACGACTCCATCGAGCCACATGAGCGATCTGATGACGAATCTCGGAAAGCGACGTGCCGATCTCGCACATATACGCCTCGTCATGTGACTTACCCAGATCGGTCTTGAGCGCATGGGCGATATCGCCCTCGTGCGCACGAACCGCATCGCGCAGGTGCACCAGTGCACAGCGGCGAGCATCGACATCAAACGTGGCATGCGTCTTAAAGTAAGTGCGCTGATCGCCGACGATGCGCGCAATTTCCTCGGTGTTCATGGACCCTCCTAGTTCTCGTCCTCAAACATACCACCTGCAACAACTTCGTACATATGCTCGAGCTCCAGGCGGTCCATCAAAAGCGGAACGGGATACAGCGGATTGGCCTCGGCATCGGCATGCGCCGCCATCTCGGGAATGTCGGAGCGGCGAATACCTGAGACATATTTGGGGATTCCCAGGGCCTCGTTCATGCGGTCGACCCAATCGATAAAGGCCTCGGCCGCAAGACTGTCCTGCGCGGTAGCCGGCGCAATGCCCGCCATGCGAGCAAGATCGGCAAGCTTGGGGGCGGCGGCGTCACCATAAGCGCGAAGCATGTGCGGCAGGATGATCGCGTTGGCCAAACCGTGCGGAATTCCGTATCGGCCGCCCAGACTGTGCGCGATGGCATGCACATATCCGACATAGGAGCGGGTAAACGCAACGCCCGCCTTATACGCCGCCGAAAGCATATTGCGGCGAGCGCGCATGTCGTCGCCATGCTCATAGGCCTCGAGCAAATTGTCGCGGATGAGCTGCACCGCCTGTCGAGCCATCTTGCGCGTATAGGGCGTGGTGCTACGGCCGATAAAGGCCTCGACGGCATGCGTCAGGGCATCCATGCCCGTCTGCCCCGTAATGGAGGCGGGCAACCCGCGCGTAAACTCGGGGTCGTGAACCGCAAAACGCGGGATGAGCACAAAATCGTTAATGGGGTATTTATAGTGCGTCTCGTTATCGGTGATAACCGCCGCGAGCGTGACTTCGCTTCCCGTGCCGGCGGTAGTGGGAACCGCAATAAGCAGCGGCAGTAGACGGTGGACACGCAACAGGCCACGCATCTTGTTGATGGGCTTGTTTGGCTGCGCAATGCGCGCCCCCACACCTTTGGCGCAGTCCATGGCTGATCCTCCGCCAAAGCCGATAATGGCCCGGCAGTCGTTCTCGCGATACAGCGCCGCCGCTTCCTCCACGTTTGAGACCGTGGGGTTCGCACGCGTTTCGGCATAGACCGTAACGCCAATCCCCTGAGCCGTAAGCGCACGCTCGAGTGGTGCCGTGAGCCCCAAACGTGCAATACCAGGATCTGTCACGATAAGGACCTTCTGGATCGAGCGCTTTTGAAGCACCGCGGGCACATCCTCGGCATGCTCCAAAATGCGCGGCTCGGTATAGGGCAGGATCGGCAATGCAATGCGAAAAACCGTCTGATATGTTCGGCACCAGGCACGACGGGCTAGATGCATAAAGGAAACTCCTTTATTTGTTGATGGGTCAACATTTGCTCGACCGATTGTACTCAGCGTCGGTCAAAGACGGCCTGCCAATCGTTAATCAATCAACATCTTCATATCTCAAAATTGTTTTATTAAAAATCATTCCTAATAGGCTTCACATTTGGTTGCATTTATGGATAATAGAACTCGTCAAGACGCACGTCCGGAGAGGGCCCTTACGGGACCGGGCGAGCGCACAATCGCCATCGATCGAAAGGATCGAATCATGAAGTTTGTTTGCCCCGTTTGCGGTTATGTGGAAGAGTTCGACGGCGACCAGCTGCCCGAGGACTTCAAGTGCCCCCAGTGCGGCGTTCCCGGTTCTCGTTTCCTGAAGCAGGAGGAGGGCCAGCTCGAGTGGGCTGCTGAGCACGTCGTGGGCGTCGCCAAGATGGAGGGCGTCTCCGAGGACATCGTTGCCGACCTGCGCGCCAACTTTGAGGGCGAGTGCTCCGAGGTCGGTATGTACCTGGCCATGGCTCGCGTCGCTCATCGCGAGGGTTACCCCGAGATCGGCCTGTACTGGGAGAAGGCTGCCCACGAGGAGGCCGAGCACGCCGCTAAGTTCGCCGAGCTCCTGGGCGAGGTCGTGACCGACTCCACCAAGAAGAACCTCGAGATGCGCGTTGAGGCCGAGAACGGCGCCACCGCCGGCAAGACCGATCTTGCCAAGCGCGCCAAGGCCGCTGGCCTCGATGCCATCCACGATACCGTGCACGAGATGGCTCGCGACGAGGCCCGCCACGGCAAGGCTTTCGCCGGCCTGCTCAAGCGCTACTTTGGCTAAGCCAAACGCCTGAGACATAACC
>URZN01000185.1 GCA_900552345.1 uncultured Collinsella sp.
AGCAGGCCGCGGCGCGTCTGGGCGTCGAGCACGGCGGTGCCGGTCGAGCCCTGATCGAGCAGCACGTCGGCATTGCCCGAAATACTGGTAAGCGGTGTGCGCAGGTCGTGCGAGATGGAGCGCAGCAGGTTGGCGCGCAGCTGTTCGTTTTTGGCGAGCACCGCCGCTTCCTCGCGGGCCTCCATGGCGCGGGCGCGGTCGAGCGCCAGCTCGCCTTCGCTCACGATGGCATCGGCAAGTGTCCGCTCCTCATGCGTCAGCACGTTGGGCTCGGCAACGATAGCCAGCACGCCCACCACCGAGGCGGGGTCGCCCGAGCGCGCGAAGCCGTCGCCTGTGCGAACCGTCAGGTAGATGCCATAAAACGCTGAGCCACCATAGGTGGCATCGAGCGGCGTTCCCACATAGGCGGACGCCGAGAGCCGCGGCGGCATCTGCGGCGCCAGCTCGTGCACCGGGGCGGCATCGCCCACGGCCGTGTACGTCGCACGCGGCAGCAGGTCATCGCCCTCGGCGTCGGCGCTGTACCACACAACCGGACAGCCCGAAAGACGCGCCAGCTGCGTGACCATGGCGTGAACGATCTGATGCTGATCGGCGCACCGCTGCAGCATGCGGTTGGTCTCGAGCACCATATGCGTGCGGCGGTCGCTGGCGGCAGCCTGTGCCAAGGCGCGGCGCAGGGCCAACGCAATCGAGCTCGACACAAGCGAAACCACGAACATGATGAAGAACATGCCGGGATAGCCGCGGTCGATAAGCGACAGCGAGTAGCGCGGGTCGACAAACAAAAAGTTGTAGAGCGCCACGGCGGCAGCCGAGCTCAGCAAGCAATACAGGCGACTCCAGGTAAAGAATGCGCACAGCTGAACGGCGAACACATAGACGATCATGATGCTCGGCGCGAGACCCGGATGGTCGAGCAGCGCGCCCACAATCGTCGCCGCGACCAGCAGCCCCACCGATACGCAGGCGTCATACAGAGGAGTGCGGCGCGTCAGCGTTGTGCGCCGCCACCAAAAGCTATCGGCAATATCGCCGTCCGTACGGACGTCCATCAGCGTCCCGCCCCTCTCTCAAAAACAAAAACCACCACAAAGGGGACAGTCACCCTTGTGGTGGTTTCCCCTTGTGGTGGTTCCAAGTGTAAAGCCTTTGCAACCTGCGGTCGTTAGACAAACAGCACGTGCGCGAGCAGTGCGCACACGCACGCCGCGACAAGCACCGTCACCACGATCGAAATCACGCGGTCGGCCATATCCATGTTGGCCCGATTCGTAAAGAACCGATCTTCGGCAGCATCGGCGCGTACCTCACGCACCAGCTCGGTCGCAAGATCGCAACCGTCAAGCACCTTTGCATCCATGGTTTCCTCCCAGGACTCAATCCCCGTCAATACAAACCCGCCCGTTCGCAGACAAACCTCGAGCATCGACTACGGCCGCTCGTTGGGAGCCAGGCGCTGCATCTTATTCACGGCCTTGAACTTGGTGAACAGCGGCACGTACTCAAAGCTCACGTTGGAGTTCTCCAGGCCGTACCAACGCGCGGGCGTGCCGGCGGCGCGGCGGATGATGTACTTGAGCGTGATGGCCGTACGCTCGCTGGGCTCCACATCGCTTTCGGGCGCCAGAAGCTTACGGATCAGGACGAACTTGAACGTGCCGATGTTACCCGGATCCTTGTAGACCGAGTAGTCATGCGTCTGCGGCGGCAGCTCGCCGGTGGCAGCCAGGTCCTGAACAACCTGACGCAGGTAGGCATTGACGCGCTGGTTGATCTTGTAGCCCAGGTACAGATGCACGCGGAACACGTAGTCGGTGCCGAACGTCTCGACCGAATAGGCAAAGGTATGCGGCTCGTCCATGGTCTCGACGTTCACAAACCACCAGGCGCGGGCGCGCTTGGGATGCTTGTCCAAGATCGAGTAAACGATATCGCGGTCGATGTAGTCGGTATGGGTGTCCTTGGTCAGGTACACGATGTTGTCGCTCACGAGCTCGTAACGGTCGTCGTCGCGCAGGCGCTTGAGCTGCGGCAGGTAGCTGCGCAGCGGCAGTAGCGTAAACTGGCGCTGCTCGACCGCCGTGCCGTTGTACCAGCACACCATAATGCCCATGATGAGTGCAGCCATAAGGATGGTGAAATAGCCGCCGTGGAAGAACTTGGTGAGCGAGCTCACGAAGAAGAAGCCTTCGAGCAAAAGGAAGAAGGCCGCGAAGATCCACGGAGCAACCTTGAGCTTGCGCTCCTCGTGCAGGTAGAAGAAGAGCAGCAGCGTGGTGCACATCATAGTCAGCGTAATGGCAAGGCCGTAGGCGGCTTCCATATGCGCCGAGTTCTGGAACAGCAGCACCACGATGACGCAGCCCACGAGCATGACGTTATTGACCATGGGGATGTAGAGCTGGCCCTTGGTCTCGGCAGGGTAGAAGACCTGCATGTGCGGCATAAGGTCCAGACGGCTGGCCTCGGACACCAGCGAGAATGCGCCGGTGATGAGCGCCTGCGAGGCGATGATGGCCGCAACGGTGGAAAGGCCTACGGCAAACGGGCGCAGGCCCGGGGTGAGCATCTGGTAGAAGGGGTTGAGGTCGGCGATACCCATGAGCTCGGGGTTGGCGGCGTTGTTGATAAGCCACGCGCCCTGGCCCATATAGGAAAGCAGCAGACAGCACTTAACGAACGGCCAGGTGGCGTAGATGTTGCCGCGGCCCACGTGGCCCATGTCGGAGTAGAGCGCCTCGGCACCGGTGGTGGCAAGGAAGCAGCTGCCCAGAATCATGATGCCCGCGTGGTTGTTGGGGCTCAACAAAAAGCCGATGCCACGCAGCGGGTTGAGGCACAGCAGCACCGCGGGGTACTGGAAGACAAAGAACAGACCCGTGCCGCCCAAGAACAGGAACCACAGCGTCATGATGGGGCCAAAGGCGTGACCGATCTTGGCCGTACCGATACGTTGTACCAAGAAGAGCGCAATGATGATGGCGAGCGTAATGGCGACGACGCGGCCCTGGTCATCGCCCAGCACGGCATGGACCGCCGGGATGGTGCGCAGGCCCTCGATGGCCGTGGTAACGGTAACGGCGGGCGTCAGGATGCCGTCAGCGAGCAATGCGGCGCCGCCCAGCATGGCGGGGATGATGAGCCACTTGCCGCAACGCTTGACCAGGCTGTACAGGGCAAAGATGCCGCCCTCACCATGGTTATCGGCGCGCAGCGAGATGAGCACATACTTGATGGTGGTCAGCAGCGTGACCGTCCACACGACAAGGGAGAGCGCGCCAAGCACGAACTCCTCCGTCACGCTTCCGATGCCGCCGTTGCCGGCAACGAGCGCCTTGGTTACATACATAGGGCTGGTGCCGATATCGCCGTACACCACGCCCAGCGTGACGAGCATCGCCGAGATGCTCACAGGAATCGCAGCGTGCGAGGCTGCCTCCTTGGCCTTTTGTTCCATAAGCCGGTTTCCTCCCAACTTTAATGTTCGAAGGAATTATAGGTAATCGGCCCATGTTTGAATGGCACTGTTTTCCCAGCTAAATAAACATTTATACGGCCTTTAGGCCACCGCGGCGATATGAAATGTGACAAAGGGACTGCCCCTTTGTCACATTCGTCATTTTCCAAGCCAGTTTTTGAACCACCATTCCATGGATCGGCTCATCTCGGCCATAAAGGGACTCGTGTGCTTGCGGGTATAGATGTCCACGACGCGCTCCCCCACCTCGCGGGCATGCGGACGGAACATTGCGTCCATCTCGGCCACCTGCGCGTCCATGGTCGCGGCATCCGCGCGGCAGTAGCGCTCCTCGTGCACCAGGTTCACCACGGGGTGCGCAATGGCCGGACGCTCCTTACGGGGCGTGCCGATGATGAGCATCGACAGCGGCATGGTATAGGGCGGCAGATCGAGCAGCTCGGCAACTTCCTCGGCGTTCTCCACGATGTC
>URZN01000186.1 GCA_900552345.1 uncultured Collinsella sp.
GTGTATAAGAGACAGCGTTAAGGGCGGGCATCTTGTCAACGAGGCCAACGATGTACTGGCCGAACCCGCGCCACTCGATGACGAGGGCAACCATCTGGGAGATCCACTCACCACGTGGTTCCGCCACAAGCGCATCGAGACCGACAACACGCACGGCACCGGCTGCACGCTCTCGTCCGCCATCGCCTGCGCGCTGGCCCAGGGCATGGAACTTGCCGACGCCGTCAACGCCGGCAAGGCCTACCTAACCGGCGCCCTCGCCGCCGGCTTTAACATGGGCAAAGGTTCCGGCCCCGTCAACCACATGTGGCAATATTAAGATTCGCAGCCCAAAACCACCGCAAAGGGGACAGGCACCTTTGCGGTGGCTACCACAAACGTCTCGATCTGTAACAGTTAGAGCCCATTTTTCGGCCCACCTGTTACAGATCGAGATATTCAAATTCCGCTGAGAAGATAATCTCGATCTGTAACAGTAACTCGGCAAAATCGACCCTAGATGTTACAGATCGAGACAAACGACCGATATCGACCTAAATAATCTCAATCTGTAACATCTAGCCCGTTTTCGGCCTTACAACTGTTACAGATCAAGACAAACAGACGAATCAAGCCACCGCAAAGGTGCCTTTGTGGTGGCTTGGGGTCGCGCTACTCACCGAGCATGTCCTGGAGCTTGGTTGCCACGGCGTGGCCCAGGCTCTCGTGGCTTTCGGGCATCATATGCAGATAATCGATATCGCCCGGCTCGGCAAACTCGGCGGCATTCAAAAAGTCGCAGCCAAACTGCTCAGCCACGTGCGCATAGTACTCGCCAAAATGCTCCGAGGCCTCGGCGGAATGCTTGTCAAAATCGGTCATATATACATCGGCGATCTGCGGCTTGATCTTGATAGGAGCCATCAACAGAATGCGCGGACAAGGCGCAGCGTCGGTCCACGGAAACGCTCGGGCGCCGCGAATCAGCGCCATGGCACCGCGGGCAATATCAGAAGCTGTCACGTTAAAGACCGTCTTACAGTCGTTGGTGCCCAGCATGATCACGATCGCATCCAGCGGCTTATGGGCCTCGAGCAGCATCGGAAGCGCGCGAATGCCGTTGAGGTTAGTGTCCAGATGACACATATCGTCGCGCACCGTCGTGCGGCCGTTGAGCCCCTCCTCAATCACATGCCAGCCCTCGCCCAGGTCACGCTGCGCCACGCCGCACCAGCGCACATCCTGCGCATAGCGCACCGCGGTGCCATCGCGCATACCAGCCGGATCATAGCCATAGGTATTGCTGTCACCAAAGCACAGAACGTTTTTCATCGTAAGCTCCCCACTCAATAAAAAGCCGACGGGAGCAGCCCTCCCGCCGGCTCGACCTATCTGTCGGCACGTACCGATTACAGGTACTTGCGCCAATCGTCATCGTCCTCATCGTCCTCGGCGGCAGCCTGGGCCTGCTCGGCGGCGCGAGCAGCCGCAGCGCGTGCGGCAACCTGGGCATAGGACTCCTCGTTACGCTCGGGGAAGCTTGCCAGCACGTGCTCGAACTTGGCGAAGTCCTCATCCCAGCGCGTAGAAGGCACGGCAAAGAACACCTGCTTGACCTTAAAGTCGCCCGATGCGAGCTCCTCGCGGAAGAGCTCTGCCACGGCCTCGGCGTCAAAGCCGTTGTTGTCGCAGCCCCAAGCACCCAGTACGAGCTTCTCGCGACCCAGCTCGTCGCAGATGGCAAGCACAAAGCGGATGCGATCGCGCAGAGCGTCAAGCAAGGCATCGTCGCTCACGCGATACTCCTGGCGAGCACGCTTGGCGTTGGGCGCGGCGGCCACGATTACGTCGGCATAGGCGTGCACATGGTTGCGGTCGAAGCGCACCGCGGGCACCACCAGCGCACGGTTGCGGTACAGCTCGCAGTTGATGTTGCGGCGACGGTTCTCACCGTACCGCTTACGCTGCTTGTCGAGTACGTTGTACAAGTACGAATCGGCGCAGAGCGTCGCCTCCTGGCCCAGGTAGCCCTGGATATAGCCGCCGCCCGGATTGGTAAACGAGGCAAAGGCAAGCACGGCCATATCGCAGAACTGCGCATAGCCGCGGCCGTTATCGAGGATTGCCTGCGTGGCGGAAGCATCAAGCACAGTGACCTCGGGCAGGGCCGGAGCAGGCTCCTCGGCGGGCTCGGACTCAGCCTCGTCGGCCGACTCGGCGGACTCGAGCGCCACCTCGGGCTCGACCGCGGTCTCCACCTCGGCAGCGTCAGCCTCCACAGCCTCGGCGGCCTGCTCCTCAGCAGCCGCCGCCTTCTGGGCCTTGGCCTTCATCGCCGTGACAAAGCCGGCAGGCATACCGTCGAATTCGCGCACGCCGGCAAGCGAACGCTCGATGTCCTTGGCGCAGGCCTCGGACACAGCCGCCACATGGCGCTCGGCGGCCTTGGCACGCGCCTCGCGCTTGGGATTGGGCTGACCCGCTCGGTTAGACCTGCGGTTACGGTTCCTGTTGTCGACATCTGCCATACGTGGCCACCTTTCCTGTCGCTGCCGCTATCGGCTTTTCCCATCCATGATACCCCGCCGCGTACAAAAAAGACGGCCCCGAAGGACCGCCTTTCGCATCGATTTGCACGCACGGCAAGCACCGCCGCAATTCGCCACTAGTCGCGACGACCGAGAATGTTCAGGATGCGCAGGAACACGTTGATAATGTCCACGAACAGGTTGGACGCCATGAGCACCGCATTGGGCAGCGTGGGCGGCACCGTCGTGGCAACATAGGTGTCGTAGCCAATAAACCCGGCGAACACCACGATCACGATCAGATCGGTGATGGACTGCGAGACGCCCATGAACATCAGCACGATCTCGACCAGAATCGTGGCGAGCAGAATGCCAAAGCCGATGCCATATACGCGCTGGAAAAACTTGGGGAACGTCACGCCCAAGGCACCAAAGACAAAGGTGATGGCGGCCGTGGCGATAAAGGCAGTGTTGATAGTGGGCAGGTCATAGTTGGCAAGGCCAAACGACGCGGTCAGGCCAAAGGTGCTCGCAAAGATCACGTAACCCACGAGCGACAGGCCCACGGACTGCTTGCCCGCAGCAGCCGACATCATGACGATACCGACAATAGTCAGGATAAACGAGCCAAAGACCAGCGGCAGGGCGGCGCCGCTCATCATCATGCGGGCAAACGCCATGGTGCTCGTAAAGTAAGCACCGGCGCCCATGGCGCAAAAGCCCAAGAAGATGAGAGCAGACATGGCGAGATTGTACGCGCGCGGCGACATCTCCTTGGCGCGACTTGCGCCGGTCTCGATGGGGCCGTTCTGATAGCCCTGGATATCGTTCATACTTCGTCCTTTCAAAAAGCGCACGACAGCGCCGTAGGTGACAAGATTCCTGCCATTGTACCCGAATGCCGCACGTCCTTACCTACGGCGCTCGCCCTCAAGCGTACGATCAAAGGCCCAGACCCACCAACGCATCACGTGCGCCTGCGAGCCGTCCGCCCGCTCGCGCGTCTGGTCCTCCAGATACAACTCGGTCGCGTGCCCGCCAAAACGCACCTTATATGTTGCCGTACGGATGCCGTGGACCATCAGGCCAAACCCAGTGGTCGAGATAATTTCGTCGATCGTAAAACAACGGCCGTCGACCCAGCAGACGGTGACCGGCACGACCTGTCCGCCCGCGAGGATGCGAGCCACGACGTCCACATACTGCTTGTGCACGCGCCGAGTTTTGCCGTCTGTCTGTCGATATTCCATGCCCTCTATTATCGAACGCATGTTTGCATGTTGTAAAGCGAACAGACTGTGGTTTTGGGGTGTTGGGGCGCGCACGCGTGTCCGCATGGCGTGTTAGCAAAAAGAACACCCGCGGTCAACAGGGCTAATATTCAATTTTAGTGCCAAAA
>URZN01000187.1 GCA_900552345.1 uncultured Collinsella sp.
TATAAGAGACAGGCAGCCGCCCAACAGCCGAAACGTGCTTCGCACGCTGGCCCTCTCTCTTGTCGCCACGGCGATCGGCACGGCTTTCCGCCATCTGGGATTTGCCGATTCCAGCATCATATCCCTCTATATCCTCACGGCCCTGCTGACCGCCGTCACCACGACGGGGCGTATCTGCACGATCGTATCGAGCGTGCTCTCTGTAGTGCTTTACAACTTCTGCTTCGTCACGCCTCTGTTTTCGCTCGCCAGCTACGACCGAAGCTATCTGGTCACGTTCGGCATCATGTTCGCTACCGCTATGGTCGCCGGCGAGTTAACTGCGCGCATCGCCGACAACGCCCGCACCTCCGCCGAGAACGCATTCAAAACGCGCGTACTCCTCGAAACGAACCAGCTCTTGCAGCAAGCCCATAGCGCGGAGGAGTGCGCCCGCGTCGCCATGAACCAACTCATCAAACTGCTAAAACTCGACGTGGTCTTCTACACCGCCGAACACGGCACGCTCGGCAAAGCGCTCTATGAGTCCGCTGGCACCGAAAACCGATCCGCGTCGCTGCTCACCGACTACGAGCGCGCCGTTGCAACCTGGACCTACACCAACAACAAGCGCGCGGGCGCAAGCACGCGGACCCTGCCTGAGGCACACTGTCTCTACCTCGCGGTTCGCACCGGCGACAAGGTATTCGGTGTCATCGGCATCGCCCTGGAGGGGCGCGAGATCGAAGCCTTCGAGCATTCGATCGTCCTATCTATCGTAGGTGAATGCGCCTTGGCGCTCGAAAGCGACCGGGCGGCGCAAGAGCGCGAAGAGGCTGCGGTCTTGGCGAAAAACGAGCAGCTGCGCGCCAACCTTTTGCGCTCCATCGGCCACGATTTGAGGACACCCCTCACGGCTATATCCGGATCTGCGGCAATCCTTCGGAAGAGCGATGAGAAGCTCAGCCTCGAACAGCGCTGCGATCTTGCCGATGCCATCTACGACGATTCCCTCTGGCTTATCGATACCGTGGAGAACCTCCTCGCCATCACACGCGTCGAGGACGGCACCATTCGCCTCAATTTCACATCCGAGCTCATCGACGAGGTCATCGAGGCCGCCCTCAGCCATGTCGCCCAAGCATCGCATGGACGTACCGTCACCATCGAGCACACTGACGACATCCTGCTGGTACGCATCGACGTCCATCTCATCATGCAGGTGCTTACGAATCTCATCATGAACGCCTTCAAATACACGCCCGAGGACTCGACTGTCACCATCAGCGCACGTCGCGAGGGTGCGTTCGTCGTGGTGGACGTCACAGACGATGGGCCGGGTGTGGCAGACTGCGACAAGCCTCATATCTTTGAGCGCTTCTTCACCTCAAGCAATACGCGGCCCGTGGATTCGCGTCGAAGCATCGGCCTTGGGCTGTCGCTCTGCCGCTCCATCGTGGAGGCGCATGGCGGCGTCATCGAAGTTCGCGACAACCACCCCCATGGGGCCGTCTTCCGTTTTACCCTGCCCGCCGAGGAGATCGAGATTCATGAATAATGCCGCTAAGCCACGCATCCTCCTGGTCGAAGATGACCTGACCGTTCAAAACCTCGTTTCGACCGCGCTTGACCTCCACGGCTATGTCGTGAGCAAGGTTTGCAACGGCCAGGCCGCCATCATGGATGCGGTGTCGCACGGCCCCAGCCTCATCATGCTCGACCTCGGCCTTCCCGACATTGACGGTATCGAGGTCATCACGAAGATCCGAAGCTGGTCGGCAGTCCCCATTATCGTCATTTCGGCGCGCACCGAAGATTCCGACAAGATTGCAGCACTTGACGCAGGGGCAGACGACTACCTCACCAAGCCCTTTTCTGTGGATGAGTTGCTCGCGCGCGTCCGTGCGAATTTGAGGCGCTCCTCGATGGCGTCGAGCGAGTCGACAGAAGCGAGCACGTTTGACAACGGTCCGCTGCATATCGACTACGCCGCGGGATACGCGACGAAAGACGGACGCGAGCTCTCGCTCACCCCAACCGAGTACAAATTGCTCGTCCTTCTGGCGAAAAACGTCGACAAGGTGCTCACCCACACCTTCATCACCCGCGAGATATGGGGCACGAGCTGGGACAGCGATCTGGCGAGCCTGCGCGTGTTCATGCGCACCCTGCGCAAGAAGATCGAGGCAGACCCCTCTCACCCCAAGATGATTCAGACGCACATGGGTGTCGGGTACCGCATGCAGCGTCTCTAGCCCACCTCACAAAAAAAGTTGCGGTGGAATACGGAGTAGATGAGGCTTTTGGCAGCCAAAACAGTCCGTATTTCACCGCAACTGATGGGTGGGATGGAGTTAGAGGCCCAGATAGGTAGTCATGCCTTCGACGGCGAGCTTGGCGCCAGCTACGGCGTGAACAACCGTCAGCGGGCCGTTAACCACGTCGCCGGCGGCAAAGACGCCGGGCACGGTGGTCATGCCGTTCTCGTCGACCGAAAGCAGGCCGCGATGGTCGGTCTCCAGACCACCCGTCGTAAGCACAAGCTTGTCTTTGGGCACCTGCGAAGCCGCAATCACAACTGTGTCGGAAGACGCATGGTCGAGCTCTTCCTCGTACCCCACCACGTTATTCTCCTCGTCGAAGATAGCCGTCTCGAAGACCGGACCGTTATCGTCGATGGCACAGATCGCCTTGCCGCACACAATCTCGGCACCGTCAAGCTCGGTCAGCTCCACCTCATCATCGATGGCCGAGATATGGCGCGAGCGGGCATACACGGTGACCTTGCGAGCGCCCGAGCGCAGGGCTGTGCGGGCAACATCCATGGCAACATTGCCGGCACCGATGACCGCCACGTTCTGCCCGATTGCCACGCTCGCAGGATCGACCAGGTAATCGATGCCAAACAGCACGTTGCCGCGCGACTCGCCGGGAATACCCAACTTTCGAGCTCGCCAGGTACCGGTACCAACAAAGACCGCATCGTAGCCGTCGCGCAGCAGGTCATCGATGTGCAACGCGCCGCCGATGGTGGTCGAAGGGCGCACGCGCACGCCGAGCGAGCACATCACGTGACGGTACTTTTGCACGAGCGCACGGGGCAGGCGGAACTCGGGGATACCGTACTCCAGCACACCGCCGATCTCGGGGCGCTGTTCAAATACCGTGACGGCACAGCCCAGCTGGGCCATCTTAATGGCCACGGTAATACCAGCGGGACCGGAACCGACCACAGCAATCTGTTTACCGCACGACGGTGCGGGCTTCCACTCCTTACGATCCAAATATGCCGTGGAGATATAGTTCTCGATGCTCGAGAAATGCACCGGCGCGCCCTTGCGGCCCTGGATGCACGCGCCCTCGCACTGGCCCGAATGGTTGCAAACCATGGAGCAGACCGCGCTCATGGGATTGTTCTGGAACAGTAGCTCGCCCGCCTCTTCTAGACGACGCTGTTTGAACAGGTCAATGACCTGTGGAATAGGCGTCTGAACCGGGCAGCCCTTAAGCTGACAGAATGCCCTTTTGCAACCTAGGCAACGATTCGCCTCTTCGACAATGTGGATAGCCACGCAACTCCCCTTTTTGATTCAATCCAATGGGGCGACGATAAAGATCCTTCACCGCTGCCCCAGTCAGGCAAACTTAATCGACCGCCACGGCAAAAGCCAATGCTATAACTCGCGATGAGAAGCCCCGCAGCGAGCAGACATGTGCTCGAGTGTCGCCAGGCAGTCAGCCGCCGTCGCCGGTACGCTGTTCTCGACCACGCAGGGAATCCCAGGGCAGGCGGCAGCCGCCCAGGCCACCACAGGCTCAAAGTCATATCGTCCCGTCTCGCCCACGCCATGACACACCAGGCGCGAACCCGTACCGTCGCACCATCCGGCTCCGTCCTCGTTATCAACGATCTCAAAAT
>URZN01000188.1 GCA_900552345.1 uncultured Collinsella sp.
GCAGGTTATAGATTAAGCGATTCTTGAGCCAAGATTAATGTTGGATGAGTTTTTGGGTGGCGGTGGGAAAAGTATCAGACCTCGATAGCGGGGGATGGGGTGCCGGTAGTAAAGCGGTGTCAAGGGTTGGTCGAGCGGGCGGTTTTTAGGCGACTGTGACATGGCGGGCGGTCGATCACCTATACTGGTTGGGCTCAACTGGAGAGGTGATAACTAGTTATGAAATCAATCAATGTTGCAGCAGCGGTTATTCAGAAGGATGGGAAAATCCTGAGCTGCCAGCGCGGCTATGGCGAGTTTAAAGACGGCTGGGAGTTTCCGGGCGGAAAGCTCGAGCCGGGCGAGACCGGCGAGCAGGCAATCGTGCGCGAGATTCAAGAAGAGCTCGAGGTCACGATCGGCAACCTCGACTATCTTTGCACGGTCGAACACGATTACGAGACGTTCCACCTGTCGATGCAGTGCTATCAAGCTAACATCCTTTCGGGGGAGTTCAAAGAGCACGCTCACGAGGACATGAAGTGGCTCGATACCAATAACCTGTGGGATGTCGATTGGCTTCCAGCGGACGTTAAAGTCGTTAGGGAACTCGAAAAGAAACTCGGGCTTAAGTAAGAAAGGAGCGGGCGCTGCATGGTGCCTCGCTCCTTTTTGTTACTCGGCTTCACTAAGATCGCTGAGCATAAACTCGTAAATGTCCTGCCTCACGGGTGCGTTGAGCTCATATTCGATTTCGACGGCGTTGTCGTTGCTCTTAGTTTTAATAGCCTCGAACTCTCCGGTCGGATGTATTTCACCTAAGAAATAGAACTCCTTGCCACCCTTATCGTCCTTGTTCTTTCGCATAAACAAATACGTCTTCAGGCCGTTTTCCGGCCATGCCTGCAGTCGCAGAATCTCGGGGGAGTTGAGCGTGCGGTTGTTCTTAGAGATTGCAACTAGCTTGCTCGGCGAAACAAAGCGGTCTTCATACTGAATTGACTCACTAATGTCGGGTGCCTTGTCATAGTTAATAAACACGGGGAATGTATTGGTCTTCTCGTCGTAGAAGTAGCCGCCAAGATTTTGGCCGTTGATGTTCTTTTCCCAGTTCATCAAGCGGCAAACCTCTTCGTACGTGTACTTGGCATTGAGAACGAAATTTGTGTTTTCGTACGTCTCGGCATAGTCGAGTCGGTTGCGCGCAATGCCAAAATCCAGCACCTCGAGAATCTGACGCTTGAACTCTGCGTTGCGCAGGGCGCTCGCAAACACTTCGGTCAGACGAGGTCCGGTTCCGTCGTCAATAAACATGGAAACGAAATCCTTAGGAGTGGAAAAGTCGCCCTTAAGGACGGCGATTGCCGACCTAACGGCGCTGTCCTTAAGTTGTGCGCGGTAGTTCCTAAGCGCGGCCTCGCGCATATGTCGATAGCCCTCGTGTCCGGCTTCGACGAGCGTTTGAAGCAAATAGAGGTCTTCGAATCGCTTGCCCGCGGCGAGCTTTTGCGAAATAAATTTGAGAATCTTGGTTTGATCAGAGGAAAAATGGACTGTGTAGCCCGGCTCGTATTTGGAAAGAAATGCGTGGTAGGACCCCAGGCCGCTGTTCTTGAAGATAAGCAGCGGATCGATGGAGCCATTACGATCAAATTCGAGCAGCGAGGGAATCTTGCCGAGTTTCTGACGCAAGTCGAGATATTCGTTCTTCAAAAATCTGACGGAGGTAAAGTCACCGCCGTCGATGGCCTTATAGATGCGAGCTTCGGAAATACGATCGAAGCTTACCGTTGAGCATCCGGGGATCGCCGAATCGCTCTCTTGGACGAGACGACGCAGGCGGTCTTTGTTGTACGTCTTGTCACCCGAAAGCGCGATGGGCACCAAGAAGTTGCTCTGGTAATTGCCAATAAAGTCTAGTACCAGTGTGTATTCCTTGCCATCATTCAGGCGCAAACCTCGTCCGAGCTGCTGAATAAAGATGATTGCGGAGTCGATGCGTCGAAGCATGATGATCTGATTGAGCGAGGGGATGTCGACGCCTTCGTTCATGATATCGACCGAGAAAATGTACTCGAGCTCGCCGGCTTCAAGTCGGCTGATCGCAGCATCGCGGACTTCATCGGAATCTTGACCGCTAATCGCAGCCGTTCGATATCCGAGAGTGTTGAATTTGCGCGACAGTTCTTCGGCCTCGGCGTTTCGATTGCAGAAAACTAAGCCCCTGCGGTTGCTTTTGGTGACGCTGTATTCTTCGATCTTCTCGGTGATGTGACGCACACGCTCGTCAGACGTCAAGCGTCCGAACAAGGCAGTGTCTTCAACCGTCTCGTCGTCAATCTCCAGATCGTGAATGCCAAAATAATGGAAGGGGGCTAGCATCTCCTCGGCCAAAGCGTCCTGCAGCGTGATCTGGAACGCGATGACGTGATTGAAAAGGGCAAAGACGTCATAGCCGTCGGTGCGATTAGGCGTAGCGGTCATGCCCAGATAAAACCGAGGCGTAAAGTGCGACATGATGGATTGGTAGCCCTGAGATCCCGTGCGGTGGGCCTCGTCGATGACGATGTAGTCGAACTCATCGGGACGGAAATCGCTCAGATGCTTGGCGACCGAAGAACACATGGCAAACACGCAGGTAGCATTGCTTATATTCTTGCCAGTTTGATAGGTGTCGAACGTATAGGTGCTACCCAAAAGCCGTTCGTAGCTTGCACAGGAGGCGTCTATAATGCGCCGGCGGTGCGCAAGAAAGAGGATGCGTCGGGGTTTAGTTGCGAGCACGTCGAACGCCGAAAGGAAGGTCTTGCCAGTGCCGGTTGCCGAGACCAGCAACGCACGGGTCTCGCCCTTGCGGTGGATTACGCCGAGCGCCTCAAGGGCGCGCTGCTGCATTTTATTGGGCTTGATTTCTTCGAGGTCGTTCGTGGTTGGGCTAACAGCTGCCTGGAACGTCGGTTTCGATTTGGGCTTTGACGGGCATGCCGATCGATATGCGGCATAGTTCTCAATCCAGTCTTGGGAAAGCAAAACGGTTGAGGTGTCGTTCCACAACGAATCAAACTCGCCCCTCAGTTCACCGAGCAGGCGGCTGTTTTCAACGGTCTGGTACAGCACATTCCATTCTTTATTACAGGTGAGGGCGGTCTGCGTCATGTTCGAGCTGCCGACGATGACCGTGCTGGTTTCGCCCCTATCAAAAATGTATCCCTTGGCATGCAGATTACCCTGGAATACGCGAACTTCCATGTTGTCGTATTCCAGGAGCTTGCGAAAGGCATCGGGTGAGTTGAAGTTGAGATAGGTGGACGTGAGCAGCCTGCCCTTAATGCCACGCTGCTTGAGCTCCTGGAACGTCTCGACCAGGATTTGAAGGCCGCCGTCTGCAACAAACGCTACGCAAAAGTCAAAAGAGCCGCAGGTTGAGAGCTGCTCCTTCATAACGGATAGTAGTGTTCCGCCTGTCGCCTTCGAGTTGGCGATGAGCTTGGGTGAATCGTTCTCGCGTGCAAGCGAGTCGAATTCAATATCAATCTGCTGCTGCGTAGTCATCCCGGCCAAACCTTTCGAAAGACTATGTTGGCGCCGGGATAACAGATCGATCGTTCGTGTTTTGGGCGGCTTTTCTTTCCGGTCTCGTTTTATAGGTGGTTGGGAGGAGACGTACTCTCAATAGCAAGCGACTTCCACGGCCCAGTGTCGTCCGTTGTCTGCGCCTTGGCGTGGCCTCGCCTGAATCCGGTTGCAAATGACCCGGAGACGATTCTGCAAGTTTTTGTCACTTGTAAGAAAAACTTGCATAATTCGCAAGTTTTTGTCATGCTGTGAGAAAAACTTGCAGATTGGGGCGAACGATGAACAGCCGGATGGTCCCTAGAAATCGATATCTCGAAAAATTGATTACCTTT
>URZN01000189.1 GCA_900552345.1 uncultured Collinsella sp.
GACCAGGGCAACGAGCTCAACCCCAACGTGCCGGCTACCACGCTGCGCGATGGCGACACCATCGTGATGGACACCGGCGCAGGCATGACGGCCGACGGCGGCGACCCTAGCAGCATGTCTGCCGACGAGGGCATGTAATGCGTCCCGTCATCGACATCCGCAACGTGCATCGCATTTTTGAGAGCGAGGCCGGCTGCGCCCATATCCTGCATAACGTGAGCCTGGCAGTAAATCCCGGCGAGTTCGTGGCCATTACCGGCCCTTCGGGCTCGGGCAAGTCAACGCTCATGAACATCCTGGGCTGCCTGGACAAGCCGACGGCAGGCGATTATTACCTGCAGGGCCTCAACGTGGCGGAGCTCGACGATGACGAGCTCACCGAAGTCCGAGCCCTGAGCATCGGCTTTGTCTTTCAGAGCTTTAACCTACTGCCGCGCCTATCGGTCATCGAAAACGTCATGCTGCCGCTTTCGTACACCAACGTGCCGCGGGCTCAGCGTGAGATGCGCGCCGTCCATGCGCTGCAAGCCGTCACGCTGCCGGTCGACCACTGGGACCACCGCATCTCCGAGCTCTCGGGCGGGCAGATGCAGAGAGTTGCCATCGCGCGCTCCCTCGTCAACGACCCGCCCATCATCCTGGCGGATGAGCCGACGGGAAACCTGGACTCCGCCACCGGAGCACTCGTGATGGAAACCTTCCACAAACTTCAGGAACGCGGCAAGACCATCGTGCTCATCACGCATGATCCCGGTATCGCCGCCGAGGCCGACCGTGCCGTAACAATTCGCGACGGCCGGATTCACGACGGCGCGTACATCGCGCACGCGCCGCAGACCCTGCGCGGCGCCATTGATAACCTGCCCATGATTTACGCAGACGCCAATCCGACGAAAGGAGTGAAGGCATGAGCACGCGCGACCTCATCCAAGAAGCCCTTCACTCCCTCGAGGCCAACAAGGGACGCAGCCTACTCACCATCCTGGGCATCGTCATTGGCATCGCCTCCGTCATTGCCATGACCTCGCTTATCGGCGGTATCCAAAACAGCCTGGTCAACAGCCTGGGCCTCAACGCAGCGCGTATGGTGCAGATCTATTCGTCGCAAGAGCTCACCGAATCGGACGTTGAGAAGCTTCGCAAGATGGTGCCGCAGATCGAGCAGATCGGCATCGTGGACAGCGCCTATACCGAGTACAAGGCCGGTGACAAAAGCTATACCGTCATGGCGCAGGGCGTCGATAGCGACATGCTCGACGCCGTGGGTGCCAGCAAGCTCGTCGCGGGGCGCACCTACACCCAGGCCGAGTCCCAATCTGGCGCACGCGTGGCGCTCATCAGCCGTGGCGGCGGCGATCAGCTGTACGGCAACGAGCAGGACGCGGTGGGCAAGACCATTAAGGTCTCCAACGGCGAGGTGCAGATTATAGGCGTGATTGATGGCGGCAGCGACTCCATGGGCTCGCTCACGCTATACATGCCGCGCGAGACCATCTCGGGCCTCTTTGGCGACGAGAACCCGTCGTTTCCCAGCGTAACGGTGCTCGCCACCGAGGGCACGGACATGGACGAGCTGTGCAAGACGATTGAATCCAAGGTGCGCAGCATGAAGGGCATAGCGGACGACGACGAATATGACAGCGTATCGGCGACCTCAATGAAAAGCGCCATCGACGCCCTCAATTCCTTTATGGGCGCGTTTTCGCTCATCATGGGCGCCGTTGCCAGCATTTCGCTGCTCGTGGGCGGTATCGGCATCATGAATATGATGCTCACCAACGTGACCGAGCGTATCCGCGAAATCGGGATTCGTCGAGCCTTGGGTGCCAGCCGTCGCGATATCACCGCACAGTTTTTGGCCGAGTCCTCGGCGCTGTGCGTCACCGGCGGCCTGCTGGGTGTTTTGATTGGCTACCTGCTTGCCTGGGGACTAGCGATGTTCGCCGCGGGTTCCGGCGTGCTTGGCGAGCTCGGTGCCAGCGGTACCATTACGCCGAGCTTTTCGATCGCCACGGTGCTGCTGGCCTTTGCGGTCTCCGTCGGCATCGGCGTCATCTTCGGCTTCTACCCCGCCCGCCGGGCAGCAAAACTCGACCCCGTGGAGTGCCTCCGCTACCAGTAAGCCAACACCAGATAAGTTGCGGTGAAATAGAGACTGTTTATGCTGCTAAAAGGCCATATCTGACCCTATTTCACCGCAACTTAGAGAGCGTCCGGTATAACGCTTCACCCCAGATCAAATTGATTCGTTGAATAGACACATTACAAATCTTTAGACTTCGTTTACTCCACAAGTGGGTATTATCACACACAAAGCACACGTGAAAGGATATACCCATGTCGCTTACACAGTCAGCTGAGCGTGCAGCGCTCAACAAGCTCATCGATTATCTCGACGACAACCCTCAAGAAAATATCGACAAAATCATGGACCTCGTGAACAAGCTGGTCCCCAATCGCGTATTTCCCGTACAGCGCGAGGCGTTTACCAACGTCATCAAGAGTCGCGGCAATTGGTATGACCTGATCATGCGCATCTTCGACCTCAATCCCAAAATGCGCACTAAGTTGCTCAAGGCGCTTATAATCGACGGCAACCTGCTCGCTTGGCCCCAACAGGAAAAGAACCGCGAAAAATACCAGTGCAATATTCCGTGGGCCATCCTGCTCGACCCCACAAGTGCCTGCAACCTGCATTGCACGGGCTGCTGGGCCGCCGAATATGGCTATAAGCAGAATCTGTCCTTCGATGACATCGACTCCATCGTCACGCAAGGCAAAGAGCTCGGCACGCACATCTACATCTATACTGGGGGCGAGCCGCTCGTCCGCAAGCACGACCTGATCAGAATTTGTGAAAAACATCAGGACTGTGTGTTTCTCTGCTTCACCAATTCCACGCTCATCGACGAGGCGTTCTGTGACGACATGATCCGCGTTGCAAACTTTGTCCCTGCCATCAGCGCCGAGGGCAACGAGCACACCACCAACGCCCGCCGTGGCGAGGGTACGTACGAAAAGATCGAACACGCCATGAAACTTTTGCGTGAGCGAAAACTGCCGTTTGGAATCTCGACGTGCTGGACCAGCGCCAACGCCGATACCGTCGCCACCGAGGAAAACATGGACTGGATGATTCGCGAGGGCGCGCTCTTCTGCTGGTATTTCTACTTTATGCCGGTCGGCCGCAATGCCACCAACGAGCTTATGCCCACGCCTGAGCAGCGCGAACACATGTATCATTTTATTCGCGAGATGCGAGAGAAAAAGCCCCTCTTTACCCTCGATTTCCAAAATGACGGTGAGTTCGTGGGCGGCTGTATCGCCGGCGGGCGACGCTACCTACATATCAACGCGGCGGGAGACGTGGAGCCGTGCGTTTTCATTCACTACTCCAATGCTAATATCCACGACGTAAGCCTGCTCGACGCACTTCGCTCCCCCCTCTTTATGAAGTATTACGAAGGCCAGCCTTTTAACGACAACTACCTCAAACCTTGCCCCATGCTCGAGAACCCCGATGTACTGCCCAAAATGGTCGCCGAGGCAGGCGCCATGAGCACCGACCTGGTAGAGAAGGAGTCTCCCGAACAACTGCGCGAGAAGACCCGTGCCGCCGCCAAAGCTTGGTCAACAGTGGCAGAGCGCATTTGGAACGACCCCAAAGATCCGCTCTACACCAAGCGCCATGACGATATGACACAGGGCATGGCCGATAGCGATATGCACAAGTTTGAAAAGCAGGGCCGCAAGCTTAAATCAAACTGCTAGTACCCCATCATCGATAGAATACAAACGCGCGGGCGCCCCAAGGTATTTTGGGGAGCCCGCACCATATATGACATATAACCCCTAAGTTGCGGTGAAATAGCGTCTGATTATGCCTT
>URZN01000190.1 GCA_900552345.1 uncultured Collinsella sp.
TATAAGAGACAGATGCAACACGGGCAACACGGCATTGCGGTAGAACACGCGCGCGTCGTTGCGGCCCACGACCGTACCCGCGCCGCGGTCGGCCTCCAGATACGTCACGTCGGGCAGCACGAAATCGGAAGCGCGCGCCGTCTCGGACCAGCGAATATCAATTGTCACGAGCAAGTCAAGCTGCTGCAAAATACTCAACCAAGCCTGTGCATTGCCATAGCCCGAACCGGGGTTACTGGCATAGACGATGAGCCCACGCAAATCGCCGGCAAGAATCGACTGACCGATGGTCGTACACAGGCCGCGCACCGGATCGACCAGTGGATAGCGCTCGGACCCCAGCTTGGACATGCGCGGCACCGGCGGCGTCGCAAAGCGTGCGGGATCAAGGTCGCCCAGCGCAAGCGGTGTGGGCGGATTGAGCGCGCCGCCCGCATGTCCAATACAGCCCAGCAGCACATCGACCAAGCAGATAGCGCGCGCGGTCTGGGTGCTATTGGCATACGCGATACCGATGCCGCCATGAAAGCCAGCATCTACCACGGCGGCAGGCGCAGCGGCAGCGAGATCGCGCGCCGTGGCGACAATCTCTTCGGCCGGCACGTCGCACATCGACTCGGCCCACTCAGGCGTCCAAACAGCAGCCGCCTGCGCCAGCTCATCAAAACCCGTGGTATAGCGGGCAACAAACTCGTGGTCGTATAAGTCCTCGGCAATGAGCACATGCGCAATGCCCAGCAGCAAGGCCAGGTCGCAGCCCGGACGCACGCGCAGCCAGCGGTCGGCAAGCGCAGCCGAGCCGCTGCGCCGGGGGTCGACCACGATAATCTTCGCCCCACGGCGACGGGCATCGTTGAGCGCATCAACGGCCCCCATCGTCGATGAATCGACGATGGAACGCCCCAGGTACATGATGCAGTCGGTATGCGCCAGGTCGGAGGCGGGGCTGTAGCCCAGGCTGTGCTCCCATCCGGTGAGACGACTTACCTCGCAGGCACCATCGGCACCGTACACGTTGGGCGAACCCAGCGCATGCATAAAGCGATAGGCCCAGTAGCGGTCGAACGAGGGCACGCCGAGTGTCATGCCCAGCGCACGGGGCCCGCACTCGTCAACAATCCCCAAAAGACGCTCGGCAATCTGCGCGAACGCCTCGTCCCAGGTAATCGCATCAAACCCCGAGCCATCAGCTCGCCGACGCATGGGATGCACAATGCGATCGCGCTCGTCAAACGGCATTGCCAGGCGATGGCGTCCGCGGGCGCACAGGGCACGCGCCGCGCACGGATGCCCCGGCACCGGCAACTCGGCCACCACGCGACCGTCCTCAACGCGTGCCGCAAAGGCGCAATCGGCATAGCATCCCCCGCATGTGGTCACCACGGCGTGACCGTCACGCTTCACAGCAGATGCCATCTCGATTACCCCTTTCATCAGCCAAACACAACAGGCCAAAAGCCCGGCAACGAGCCCCAGATCCAAAAAGCCTCCCGCACGGCAACGCCCCGCGGGAGGCCAAACGTCAAATAGACGGTACCTTACGCCTCGGACTTCTTGGCGTAGATAAACCAGTAGCCGAGCGCGACCAGAACCGCGCCGCCCACGATGTTGCCCGGCGTGGCGGCGGATAGGTTAAACGCAATGCCCGCAGCGTTGAGCGCATCGGCGCCGGCGACGTCGGCACCATAGCCGCATGCGTGCATCACGGCGCCCATGGGCAAAAAGTACATGTTGGCAACACAGTGCTCAAAACCGCAGGCCACAAAGGCGGCGATGGGCAGCAGAATGCCCACAACCTTATCGACTACGGTCTTGCCGGCGGTACCGATCCACACGGCCAGGCACACAAAGATGTTGCACAGGATGCCGCGGAAGAAGATCGTCACCCAGTCGATCGTCACCTTGCCGGCGGCGACGCTCACCATGGAGTTGGCGACCGCCTCGCCGTTGAGCTTGTAAATGCCGGCCATGTACACCAAAAAGACGATGAACAGGGCACCGACAAAATTGCCAAGCCACACGACGAGCCATGCCTTGAGCATCTGAGCCAGGGTGATCTTTTTGCTCTTGAGTGCACAGACCATGAGCGAGTTGCCGGTGAACAGCTCGGCGCCACACACCAGCACCAGCACCAGGCCCAGGCAAAAGCACAGGCCGCCCACGACGCGCTGGGCACCCCAGCCCAGCGTGCTGTCGCTCAAGAACACCGTAAAGAACAGGCCGCCGAAGGCGATAAACGCGCCGGCGAACATTGCCAACAGAAAGGCCTTAGCGACCGGCAGGTTGGCCTTGGTCACGCCGGCGGCCTCGGTCTTGGCTTCGATCGCGGCGGGCGCCAGGCAATCGGGAGCGGGGTACTCCGCCTTGGAATCTGCCATGTCAATCACTTCTTTCCTAATCAGCAGGGACAAGCGCTCCTATTGCTCCTGCCCCAAGCGGACAAAGTGGGAAAAGTCGTTGGCGGCCACGGCGTCGTACACGGCGTCGACGGCCTCAAAGACCTCCGGGGACATGGGGTTATAGAACTCCGTATCGCCCGGCTGAATCCCTATGAAGACGATATCTTCGCACGATTGCTCAATCTCTTCGATCAGAATCGACAAGGGAAGCGAATGCGTGGTGAACATCGACTTGCGGGCCACGTCACGTTTGTCGAGCAAGCGGATGGACCCGACGGGCAGCGCCATGTCGGCGGCATCGACCAAAACCAGACGCGGCGGACGCTCGCGCTTGACCTCGATGATGTCATCCTCGGGCGTTTGCCCGCCGTCGATGGTGTACCAGCCGGCGATGGGCGCGTCCTCCATCTTTTTGGAGAGCACGGGGCCGGCGGCATCGTCGGCACGCAGCACGCTTCCCGCCGTGAGCACGATACCCGCAAACGGGGCGCCGTTCACACGGCCATCCACAACGCGACCCATTACTGCAACCTTCCCGTCAGATACACGCCCGACACATCGCGCACGCGCTCAACCAGATCGCGAAACTTCATTAAGAACGCGACCTGCTGGGCATGCAGGCCAAAGTCGTTATCGAACACCGAGATGCCGGCCTTGGCAGAACCGCGAAAACCACGCTCGTCGAGCAGCGCATCGCAGGCCTCGAGCAGCGACGGCACCGCCGCCTTGTCGAGCTGGCACTCACCAAAGGAACGGATGGCCTCAAACTTGGTTTTGGCCTCCCCCTCCGGCAGCGCGTCGACGAGCGAATAGAACACGTTCACCGGCACCGACAGGCGCGGCTCAAAGCAATCGAGCACGCCGGTGTGGTGGCCCACGGCGAGCGTGTAGTACAGCACGTCGCAGGCCTCCTGGGGAACGTCTTCCTCGGTCTCCACAAACTTACGCGTGAGCTCATAGAAGACCACCTGGTCGGGCGTATGGCCCAGGCAGGGGTCGGCGACGCCCTCGGCGGCCTCGTCGCTTGCGCGCGAGGCATCGCCAAAGGAGCCGCCGAGCATGCCGGGGCCCGCAAAGTAACCAGAGCGGTCCGTGAGCTCCATCTAGCGACCTCCGGCCAGCACCAGATCCTGCAGCGCCGAGTAGACCTCAACGCGGCGGGGATCGTCCTGCTTATCGATGAGCAGCGCCATAGCACCGCGGATATCGCCCTTGGGCGCGCCCTCGAGCGTATCCATAAACTCGTTGGCCAGGTCGCGGCCGTAACGGTAGCCGCTCATGGCACGAGCCTCGCGCTCGATGGCAACGCGCAGCTTGTACGGCACGCCGGGGTGCAGGATATCGGCCTGCTCGCCGGCGGCCTCCACCGTAGTCTCGGCATGGAGCTTTTGGTCCAGCAGGCCAAGTGCCATGGCAAAGCCGTAGCTGGTCTGCG
>URZN01000191.1 GCA_900552345.1 uncultured Collinsella sp.
ACGCGTAAGATCGTCGGCAGCGTCAGATGTGTATAAGAGACAGCCCGCAGGCAACGCTCGACCTTGCCATCGCGCTGGACTCCCCCGTTACCGGTGAGGGTGTCGTGGGCTCCGCGCTACGCGTGTGTGCCCACGAATACGCCACCGTCAACGTGACCTGCACGCAGACGCTCGACGACAGCTGGATCGCGCTCGACGACACCGGCTTGTTCCTGGACGAGGGCGCGCGCGTCAACGTATATCACACTGTCCTGGGTGCCGGCGCCAGCGCCACCGGCCTTGCTGGCGACCTGCTAGGCGACACCGCCAAGGTGACGATCGATACCGATTACCTGGGCGCCCGCGAGCAGGTGCGCGACTTTAACTACGAGCTGCGCCACCGCGGCCGCAAGACCGAGTGCGAGATCGACGCCAACGGCGTGCTGACTGGCACGTCCAAGAAGGTCTACCGCGGCACCATCGACCTCGTGCACGGCTGCAAGGGCGCCGTCGGCACCGAGCGCGAGACCGTACTGCTCGCCAACAAGGGCGTCGACAACAAGACCGTTCCCGTCATTCTCTGTGACGAGGACGACGTCGCCGGCAATCACGGCGCCACCATCGGTCACGTCCGCGACGAGCAGCTGTTCTACCTCGCCTGCCGCGGCCTTGACCAAAACGCCGCCGAGGACCTGTTCATCCGCGCCAAGCTGGAGGACGCCGCGCTTTCCGCCACCGATGAGCGCACCCGCGCCGCCGTCGTCCGCCTGGGCAACAACCTGATCGATAACTTTGAAGAGGAGCTCGCATGATCGATACCGAGCACGTAAAATGCGATACCTGCACCGCCCCCGAGCCCATGGAGCTCGACGCCAGCGACGAGGCTTCGCGCGGCTGGCCCACCGTGGACATAGAGACTAATCCCTACAAGGCGCAGTTCCCGCTGTTCCAGCAGCATCCCGAGATCGCCTTCCTCGATAGCGCCGCCACCGCGCAGCGCCCCGCCTGCGTGCTCGACGCCGAGCGCGATTTCTACCAGCGCATGAACGCCAACCCCCTGCGCGGCCTGTATTCGCTGTCCGTCGAGGCCACCGATGCCATCGCTAAGGTCCGCCAGCAGATTGCCGACCTCATCGGCGCCGCCCAGGCCAACGAAGTCGTCTTCACCCGCAACACCAGCGAGTCGCTCAACCTGGTCGCCAAGAGCTTTGCGCCCACGGTACTGGAGCCCGGCGACGAGGTCGTCATCACCATCATGGAGCACCACTCCAACCTGATCCCGTGGCAGCAGGTCTGCCGCGAGACCGGTGCCAAGCTCGTCTACCTCTATCCCACCAAGACCGGCCAGCTCACGACCGAGGAGGTTCTGTCCAAGGTGGGCCCCAAGACCAAGATCTTGGCTGTGGGCCAGGTCTCTAACGTTCTGGGCGTTGAGAACCCGGTCAAGAACCTCGGCAAGCTCGTGCACAAGTATGGCGGCTATCTGGTCGTCGACGGCGCGCAGTCGCTGCCGCACATGCCGGTCAACGTGGCCGATCTGGGCGCCGACTTCTTTGCCTTTAGCGCACACAAGGCCATGGGCCCCATGGGCATCGGCGTGCTGTGGGGCAAGATGGACCTGCTCAACGCCATGCCGCCCATGCTCACCGGTGGCGAGATGATCGATTCGGTCACCGAGCAGGACGCCGTCTGGGCGCCCGTCCCCGAGAAGTTCGAGGCCGGCACGCAGGACGCCGCCGGCATCTTCGCCACAGGCGCGGCGCTTGATTACCTGGTCAACACAGTGGGCTACGAAAACATCCAGGCACGCGAGCAGGCACTCGTCCACTACCTGATGGGCGAGCTCATGCAGCTCGACTTTGTCCAGATCATCGGCTCCATCTATTGGGACAACCACCACGGCGTCGTGAGCTTTAATGTCAAGGGCATCCACCCGCACGATGTCGCGAGCATCATGGACATGGACGGCGTCTGCATCCGCGCCGGTCACCACTGCGCGCAGCCGCTGCTCACCTGGCTGGGCGTCGAGAACCTCGCCTGCTGCCGCGCCAGCGTGGCTTTCTACAACGACAAGGCCGACATCGATAAGTTCATCGCCGGACTGCATCACGTTTGGAGCACGTTCAATGGGTAATCTGTACACCTCCACCACGTTTATGGAGCACAACTCGCACCCCGACTACAAGTACGAGATGGATGCCCCCACGCACGAGCACGACGGCATCAACCCCAGCTGCGGCGACGAGCTCACTCTGCAGCTGCGTGTCGAGAACGGCGTGATCGAAGAGGCCTCATTTACCGGTCATGGCTGCGCCATCAGCCAGGCCAGCGCCGATATCATGGCCGACCTCATCACCGGCGAGACGGTCGAGGAGGCGCGTCGTCTGGCATGGCTCTTCCTCGCCATGATCCGTGGCGAGCAGCTCTCCGAGGAAGACCTGGAAGACCTGGACGAGGCCGCCCAGCTCCAGGACATCTCGCACATGCCCGCCCGCGTCAAGTGCGCCGAGCTCGCCTGGCGCACCCTCGACGGCATGCTCGAGGGGCAAGCTAACCAATAACGGATGCCCCGAATCCAAGGATTTTGATTGCCGGGCCGCCCGATACGGGCGGCCCGGTTTTTTCATAACGAGCGCACACAGCCCACGCGTCCGGCGCCCCATCTGTCATTTATCGCACGGCCAACCGCAAACACGAGCGTTTTCCACCGTACCAAAGGCTTGCGGCAGGGCCACAGGCACGCCAGGCAATGTCCCAAGCCTCGTCTTGCCGGGCTCCGGCTCGACTCGCGCCTGCCGCGGACGGGTCCCATAGGGTGCGGCGTGCATTTTTTCGAGTATTCTGCACGACAAGTCGTGTGCATACGCATCGGAAGCGTTAATCAACATCTCCAGGCGCCTTTATATTGCGTTTTAGAACAAACATCGTGGTCTCGGGGGCCCAAACATGGGCTTCAGGGGCGCATCGGCAGGCATAAATAGCTTCAGGGTCCGTATGTTGCAAAATTGCGGCGGTGCCGACAGCACCACGATGCAGAAAACTCCGCTTTTTGCACGGCGCAGACGGGGGTAGGTACGGGCAAAAGCGAGCTGAGGCGTTAATTTATGCATGGCGGCGATCGTTCTATGCAAATTAAGAAGTGCAGTTACCGTACCGAGCTTTTAGAACAGTGGTTGTGGCGTATGGGCGACCCCAGCTGCGGTGCCCGGGCGGCCCTACACCACGTTTCCGCCAGTCCTCACCGCCGTTCGCGCACGGGCGCGCACAATACGAGAAACGGTGCTTTTACCAATCCCCGTATACCGCTCAATCTGACGCACCGTAAAGCCGGCATCGTGCAATCCAAGGATAACGATATTGCGCTGCGCCGGCGGTGCGGCTTTAACCCCGCGGAGCGGAACCCCGAGCCCCTTCGCCAACTTTTCGGCAAAGGCGTGCCGCTCCCACTCCGTCTCTTCCATATCGGGCATCGCTGGCTCGCCGCCGTCGGACGTCGAGAGCGAATAGGCAATAAAGCCCTCGGTAGAACCAAAAAGCTCAAGCACGCAAGAAGGATCAGAAAATCCCCTCGTCATATCGTTGTCATAGGCCCGTAGATACTCGGCAAAGCTGCTCCACGGATAGCGCTCAATCAGAGCAATACCCGCCTCCTGCGGACCAGCGTGTACAGAGCGAATAGCCTCCATCACCTGCCAGTCGGTATCGAGCGAGCAGCGCTCAAAACGCTCACGAAACAAGCAGCCCATGCGCCCAGTGCGCTTATTGAACCGACGAGCATACGCTGTCTATTATACACATCTGACGCTGCCGACGATCTTACGCGTGTAG
>URZN01000192.1 GCA_900552345.1 uncultured Collinsella sp.
CGACAAACGATGCCACCGCCTGCATATAGTCAGGAATAATATCCGCGGTGCGATAGCTTTCCTCGATCCCCATCGGCTCGGGGGCCATGCTCTCTTCGAGCTCTTCGATGACGTCCTGATTGGCCGTCGAGCCATCTCCCATGCGTAGTTTAAGGCACAGATACCCCTGAGGATGATGGGACCCCGTCACCATGAGCGCACCGCAGGCCTCGCCGTCATACGCCGCCGCCCACGTAAGGGCGGGGGTTGGGACGGGCCGAGATGCGAGCACTGCGTCCAATCCGTGAGCGGCAAGCACGCCTACCGCAAGCTCAGCGAACTCGCGCGCCTGCGGCCGGGTGTCGAACCCTATATATACTGTTTTGCCGGGATTGATCTTTTGCCACAACTCGCCGACGGCATCGGCAATGCGGGCAACGTTGTCGGCGGTAAAGTCGTCGTCGACGCGGGCGCGCCAACCATCAGTTCCAAAATGAATTATCGCGCACACGCGCAGACACCTCACAGTGTTTGGATCATGGTACGCATTGGGTATACCCGCAACGCTTGCCCGGCAACCTACCAAAACCGGCATTCACCATTTGGGCAAATGCTACCGACGATGTGCAGGCAATAAAAAACCGCCCCGTATGGAGCGGTTTCGACCTTTATATATCGAGCGCCTCGGCCATCGCCGCCGTGGTGATCGCCGTGGTCCCACAGCAACTGCCCACCATTGCGGCACCGGCATGCCTCCATTCGATGCAAGCACGCGCGAAGGCTTCGGGATTCTCGCGCCACACAGGGCCATCCTGAGTTTGGACCGGATCGCCCACGTTGGGACGTACCGTGACGGGCGTAGTCGCCGATGCAACCATCCTGGGCACTGCCACGTTCGCGGCCGCAAGTGAACAGCAGTTAACGCCAACCGAGTTTGCGCCGTGCTTTTCGGCGTACAAAACGGCAGCCTCGATGTTGAGGCCATCGCCTAGCAGGTCGCCTTTATCGTCAACGACAAAACTTACCAAAACAGGCATGCCGTCGGCGGCATCCTGGGCGCCGGCAAGTATGGGCTGCAAATTACGGATAGACGTCACCGTCTCGATCAGCAGACCGTCAACACCAGCATTGAGCAGGGCGTATGCCTGCTCTCGCGAAATGCCTCGGATTTCTCGATACTCGGCAGAGTCTTCGGCAAACCACTCAATGCCGATCGGGCCCATCGAGCCCAGCAGCAGCTGAGGGTGCGCCTGGCGTGCATCGTCGACGGCACCGCGATTGACCTCAGCCACGGACGGCGTAATCTGATCTTGCTTGAGGGCATAGCTTGATGCCTGAAAGGTATTGGTAATGAGCACCTGCGCACCGGCGGCGACATACAGGCGATGGATACGAGAAACAGTCTGCGGCTCGGCAAGGTTCCAAAACGCCGGTGGGATGTCGGCGGCATCGTATTCACTCATCAGCACGCTGCCCATGGGGCCCTGCGTCAACAGGGTCTCGCTCGACATGCGGCGCATAAGTTCCTCGCCGCCGGGACGGTTGTAATAACTCGTATCCATATATGTGTTTCGCTATTCCTCGACGCTGATTCCCTGTTTTTCGAGATAGGCGAGCCAGCGGCTCATCGTGTCCTCGGAAAGCGCATGTTCCATCATGCACGCCTCGGAATCGGCCCGCTCAAAATCGACGCCGAGCTCCTGGACCAAAAACGTGCGGATAAGGCGATGACGGTACCAGATTGCCGTGCCGACCTCGCGACCACGGTCGGTCAGGATGACCTTGCCGTAATGCGATTGCTCGACAAGCTCGGACGCCTTAAGCGCCGAAACCGCCTTATTGACCGATGCCTTGGAGACACCAAGACGCTGCGCGATGTCGACCGATCGCACGCCATTGGTCTCCCCTTCTTCGTTTTCGATGCGAACCATGCACTCCAAGTAGTCTTCGTTCGCCACCGTTAGGTGCAGCTCGCGCGAGCTATTTGTCGTATCCATGACCTTCCGTCCCTTCTGCTTTCAAAGGCTGATTCTACCCCATCCGCCCGTCGCGGTATGCTGTGGCATACCGTGCTAGAGTTCTTGTTGCACACGACGACCAAGATTGGAGCGGTCTTTATGGAAAACAACACCACGAACCCCGACGTCCTTGAGCGCTTTTTGCGCTACGTCCAAATCAACACGCAATCCGAGGATGCAAACTGCGACCAGGTGCCTTCGAGCAACGTTCAGTTTGACCTTGCTAATGTGCTGGCCGAGGAGCTGCGCGAGCTCGGCGCGGCCGATGCCCATGTGACCGAGCATGCCTACGTCTGCGCGCATATTCCTGCGAGCGCGGGCGCGGAGGACAAGCCCGCCCTGGGTCTGATCGCACACCTCGACACCACCGAGGTTGCGCCGGGCGCCGGTGTGAAGCCACACATTGTGCACTACGAAGGCGGCGACCTGGTCTGCGGTACCGTTGACGGCAAGCCCGTGGCCATGAGCACCGCCAAGCTTCCCGCCCTGAACGACCTTGTGGGTGAGGACTTGGTCTGCAGTGACGGCACCACGCTGCTGGGCGCCGACGACAAGGCCGGTGTCGCCGAGATCATGGCGCTTGTCGCGCGTATCGCTCAGGACCCCTCGCTGCCCCACCCCGCACTCGGCATTTGTTTTTGCCCGGACGAAGAAATCGGTCACGGCGCCGAACTGTTGGACATCGAGGCCTTCGGCTGCAAGTACGCCTACACGGTCGACGGCGGTCCCATTGGCGAGCTGGAGTGGGAGTGCTTTAACGCCGCCGAGGCAACCGTTCACTTTGAGGGCCAGTCCATCCATCCCGGTGACGCCAAGGGCCGCATGGTCAACGCGGGCAATCTGTTCTGCGACTTTAACGCGCTGCTCCCTTATGCGCAGCGCCCGGAATACACCGAGGGCTACGAGGGCTTCTATCATCTTGAGGGCGTGTCTGCAACCGTCGACCACGCTACGGCGCGCTATATCGTTCGCGACCACGACGCGGCAAAGTTCCAGCAGAAGCTCGCGCTGATTGATTCCGCCGCAGCCCTGCTCAACCAGCGCCTGGGCGATGAACGCGTGACGGTCGAGATCAAGCAGCAGTACCGCAACATGGCCGAGATCGTGCGTGACTACCCCGAGCTTATCGATGTCGCCAAGGAAGCCTACCTTGCCTGCGACATTGAGCCCCAGGTGCTGCCGATTCGCGGTGGTACCGACGGTGCGCAGCTGTCGTTCCGTGGCCTGCCCTGCCCCAACCTTTCCACAGGCGGCTACTGCTACCACGGCGTTAACGAGTTTGTCCCGGTCAGCTCGCTCGTCAAGATGACCGACGTCCTCCAGGAACTCGTCGCCCGCTTCGCATAAGCCTGGCTGCACAAGCCTAATAGAGAAATCGCCCCGTCCTCACCAGAGAACGGGGCGATTATTTTTGGTGCACTGAGGACAGGTAGATGTGCACCAGCCTCTTGGCGTAAGAAGTGTCCCAAACTGCCGGCACATAAGGAACGTCCCCAAGTGCCAAGTGTCAAGTGCCGCAAGAGTGTCCCCTTTGACTAGTCGTTTAAGAACGTCCCCGATGACTACCACTACACAGCATCGCAGGTTGAGCCAACGTCAGCGAGCGCCGCCCAAGGCGGACAATTTGTCATTCAAAAGGCAGGGCATTGACCTTCTGGTCATGCCCTGCCTTTTGAATGACAAATTGTCGCCTTGGGCGGCGCGCAGCGTCGGCCGGTCCGCCGTTCGGTAGAACGGCGGAACTAGTAGGAGTAGCCGTTGCCGTCGCCGGTGGGCTCTTCGTAGTAGCCCGA
>URZN01000193.1 GCA_900552345.1 uncultured Collinsella sp.
TCACGGCCTGCATGGCCTTGTAGCGCATGCTCGCATCGCCGCCATTCATGGCCTGGGCAACGAGCGCGGCCCCCACCGGCGCGTTTTTCCCTGTCACTTCTTTAGTAGTCAAGTTCAAATCCACGTCCCTGTCCCCAGGGATCCCCCTATCGATGAATTCAAATTGCGAATGAATTGCCAATGCGACGTCCCCTTACGTCTTACTGGGGACGTCCAACGGAAGCAGCTCCCTAAACGCGGAGTCGCCTTCGCCCACGTCTACCAGGCACCAGCGCTTATGACGGTCAATCTTCTTTACACGGGCCTCTTGACCCACCAACGGGCCTTGCTCTATGTGCAGCACGCCATCTTCTATGCGGGCTACGCTGTTGCGCACCACGCCGTCATCGTCGAGCACGCTGCGGTACCAGTCCTGCGCATCGTCCGGCATGGGCGCATAGGCCCGTTCCCTGCTGCCGGCAATGCGGCAGCCAAAGCTCAACTGGGCCAAAGCTCTATCGAGCGCGGCGGCATCGTGCGTGGCGACGAAGAAGTATTCCTTGTACATAGGTTTGGTTTGGAGCGACCATGCGCCGTCCCGCTTAAACCAGAACTCCTTTTGCATCACAAAAGCGTCCTGCATCAGCTCGTGCGGGATAATGCGGCGGACCTTTTCGCAGGTCTCGCGCTCTTTTCCATTCGGGGTGTGGACCAGATACCAGCGGACACGGCCACGCTGGCTGTTGGTAGTAGCGCCACTAAAGGCACCGGGCAGCTGCTCTTGGCGCCGCATTGTCTGTTCCATCTCTCGCCCCCTTAACTTGCATCCGCGACGCACACGAATGCAGGGGCGTTAAGAACAGGCTTCTCGCTCGCAGCTAGGCGCAGTCGCAAAAGTACAGGTTTTTGTATCTTTCGACGTTGCTCATTATACGAGCAAACTGCTCGCGTTTGCCCAGATTGCACAAAATGCGCCGCGAATGGGTGCATCTCCATACGCCTCTACAAAAACCTGTACCTTTTTGCACAACAAAAAAGGCGACCGCCCGCGAGGACGATCGCCTTTATTAATTCTTGTATTGTTTGTGCTAGGCGCGAGACTTGATCTCCTCGAGCACCTTGGCCACAAACTCATCAACGCTCATCTGAACGGTCTCGTTGGAGCGATCGCGGACGGAGATGTTGCCGGCCTCGACCTCCTTCTCGCCCAGGATGAGCATGTAGGGCACGCGGTCGATGCTGCGGGCCTCGCGGATCTTGTAGCCGATCTTCTCGTCGCGGTCGTCGCAGACCACGCGAATGCCGGCCTCCTCCAGCTTAGCGCACACCTCGTGGGCGTAGTCGCGGCTCTTCTCGGAGACGGGAAGCGCCTTGACCTGCACGGGAGCCAGCCAGGTGGGGAACTTGCCCGCAAAGTGCTCGATCAGAATACCGATGAAGCGCTCGATGGAGCCAAAGCACACGCGATGCAGCATGATGGGACGCTTCTTGGTGCCGTCGGCGTCCACGTACTCCAGGTCAAAGTTGAGCGGCATCTGGAAGTCGAGCTGGACGGTGCCGCACTGCCAGGTACGGCCGAGCGAGTCCTCCAGGTGGAAGTCGATCTTGGGGCCGTAGAAGGCGCCGTCGCCCTCGTTGACCTCGTAGTCCATGTGCAGCTGCTCCAGAGCGGTGCGCAGGCCCTCCTCGGCGCGCGCCCAGTCCTCATCCGAGCCCATGGAGTCCTCGGGGCGGGTGGAAAGCTCAACGTGATACTTAAAGCCAAACTTTTGGTACACGGAGTCGATGAGGTTGACCACGCCCACGATCTCGTCGGTCAGCTGGTCGGGACGCACAAACAGGTGGGCGTCGTCCTGGTTAAAGCAGCGCACGCGGAACAGGCCGTGCAGGGCGCCGCGCAGCTCGTGGCGGTGCACCAGGCCAATCTCGCCGGCGCGAATGGGCAGCTCGCGATAGGAGTGCGGCTTGGAGGCGTACACCAGCACGCCGCCCGGGCAGTTCATGGGCTTAATGCAGTACTCTTCGTCGTCGATGACGGTAGAGTACATGTTGTCCTTGTAGTGGTCCCAGTGGCCCGAGGTCTTCCACAGCTGCTTGTTCATGATGAGCGGCGTGGAGATCTCCACGTAGCCGGCCTTGTGGTGGATCTCGCGCCAGTAGTCCAGCAGCGTGTTCTTAAGGATCATGCCATTGGGCAGGAAGAACGGGAAGCCGGGGGCCTCGTCGCGCATCATAAAGAGGTCCATCTCGCGGCTGATCTTGCGGTGGTCGCGCTTCTTGGCCTCCTCGAGCATGTGCATGTGCTCGTCGAGCTCTTCCTTGGTGGCAAAGGCGACGCCGTTGATGCGGGTGAGCATCTTGTTGTCCTTGTCGCCCTTCCAGTAGGCGCCCGAGACGCCGGTGAGCTTAAAGGCCTTCAGCGCCTTGGTGTAGCAGATGTGGGGGCCGACGCACATGTCGATGTAGTCGCCCTGCTGGTAGAAAGTGATGCGGGCGTCGTCGTCCAGGTCGCCGATGTGCTCGACCTTGTACTTCTCGCCGCGCTCCTCCATAAGGGCGATGGCCTCGGCGCGGGGCTTCTCGTACACAGAGAACTTGAGGTTCTCCTTGACGATCTTCTTCATCTCGGCCTCGATCGCGGGGAAATCGTCCTCGCTGATCTTGACGCCCTCGGGCAGGTCGACGTCGTAGTAAAAACCGTTGTCGGTCGCGGGGCCGTAGGCAAAGTCGGCCTCGGGATAGAGACGCTTGATGGCCTGCGCCATGATGTGCGCGGCAGAGTGGCGGATGACGTGCGTGACCTCGTCCTGCGGGAGCTCGGCCACCGAACCGTCATTGTAGAGTGCCTTCATGGGTATGTTTTCTCCTCTCGGATGCCTGATGCAAGTGCGCGCGATGCGCTCGGCGTTTTTGACTTGCATCATTATAGGCAGGTTGCCTTGGTATACAAGCGCCCGCCGCACCTTAATGGCACGGCGGGCGATTTTCTACGCATGCTTCATCGTGTGGGGGCGGGGTTGCTGGGCGCGCGTGTGGCTTACGCGTGGCGCGCGGCGCCCGTGGCTTGCGGCCGGCCCGGCGATGGATGCGTTACTGGATGCGAGTTCGGCAGTAGGGGCAGACCTTCCAGTGCGCGTCGAGCGGGCGATGGCAGCTGGGGCACACGTTGCGAACCTGGGTGTCGCACACGGGGCACACGACAAAATCCTTCTCGATGGGCGCTCCGCACTGCGGGCAGGTGCCGTACTGGGCAAGCTGGCGCTCGCGCAGGGCCATGTCCAGCTCCTGCTCCTCGCGGTCGGCCGCGTAGGAGTGCGGACGCAGGACCAGGTAGGCGATGAGGCCCACAAACGGGATGAGGGCGATGATGCCCCATGCCACGTAGGCGCTGGCGCCGCGGCGGCGAGCGTCGATGAACACATAGACGACCGACAGCACGTACAGGGCGATGATAAAGCCCACGAAGGCATAGATGACGCCCATAAGCTGCGGCGACATGAGCTCGGAGATGTACTTGGACATTGAGGTGTACCTTTCGGAATATTTACAGTCCGGTCAAGTTTACCACGGGGTTTGTTTATATGGGACTACGGTTGCAAGCGGGGCTGGTGCGGACACAAACATCTCAATCTGTAACAGGTAGGAGCGGAATCCGGGTCTAGATGTTACAAATCGAGACGCAGGGGTCCCTCCCCGACTTTAAATCTCAATCTGTAACACATGGGACCGATTTTCCTCTCTTACTGTTACAGATCTGTCTCTTATACACATCTGACGCTGCCGACGATCTTACGCGT
>URZN01000194.1 GCA_900552345.1 uncultured Collinsella sp.
CGCGTAAGATCGTCGGCAGCGTCAGATGTGTATAAGAGACAGGGAGCCGGGGTCGTTGGGGTCCGCCCTGTCCGCATTCTTGCGGCGGGATTCTTCGGGAGTTACCCAAATATAGAGTATAACGGCCTGCTCAAGTATTTCCGGACAGAACATTGGCAAGGAATACTGATAGCCGAACGTTCCCGTGAGCGGCATGGACGCGCCCGTGAAGCCGTACGCGCTCACCAAGCGCCGCAATACGACCTACCTGGCTGGGCTCGATCCGCACGCGCGCGAGGAGCGCCGCGCCCAGATGCTCGCGGCCACGCCCGCTGAGCTTCGCTCGCTCGGCGCCGATGTGACGCGTATTGCGGCCGTCGCACCCACCTGCGTCTTTGGCGGCCGCGACGTCATCGCCAAGAGCAACGCCGGCTTTAACGTCGTCGACCTGCTGGCCTAGCCACAGTCAAGCAAAACCACCACAAAGGGGACAGGCACCTTTGTGGTGGTTTGCGAGTGGGCCGCTACTTGATAAACGGGTTCAGCCTGGCCTCTAACGGATTGAGCTCGTACATGGTTGCAAAGCACTCACGACCATAATCGGAGTCGTTGCTCCAGCTACCCTGGTCGACGTCGTACTCTGCATCCAGACGAATCCACTCCTCCGGCTTGTTCTTCTCGTGCTTGTTACAGAAGTAGCGCTGGTACTCGACCTCGTGCTCAAACTCAAACTCGGCATCCGAACCACGGCCGGCATACTCGTCGACCGACGTCAGGTTGCCGTACTCGTCGTAATAGAACTCCGCATAGCCGCCGCGCTCGGAATCGATCCTGTCGAGCTTGCCATCGCTGTACGAATAATCCACCGCGGCATACGAGCTCAGCGAGCCGTAATCGTTGCCGTGCGAGTCATATGCCACAGGCGAGATACGCGAAATGTTGCCGTCCTTGTCATACTCGTAGCCCGCGGTGATCGTCCACGTAGTTCCCACCGTGCCGCCCTGGCAATCCAGCGTAAAGGACGTCACGCGATCCTTGTCGTATCCGTACGAATACACGACCGTCCGAGGATTGGCCGGGCTGGTATCGGTGTTGGTCACCATGTTGCCGTTCTGATAAATATACGTGCTCGCGCTCTCGCCGTAGCCCGCGTGGGTCGTCTTGTTGATCAGGTTTCCATCCGCGTCGTAGGTAAACGTCGTGGTGCTCGACGAATCGCTCATGTCGGCATCGCAGTCGATGCGCGTGACGTTACCGTCGGCGTCGTACGTAAACGTGTTGACGTTCACGTAACCACCCGCCAGGTCTTCCTCAATCTCCGAGATACGATGCGACTCATCGTGCTCGACGCTGTAGCTTACGCCGCCACCTTGCTTGACGACAGACGTGAAGCCCGTGACGTAACCGTTCTCGTCACGCTCAATCTCGTAGATATCGCCGTACTGGTCCGATTTATCGGTGCCTTCATAGGACATCGGCAGCCACAGTTCGTCGAGCTGCGTATCCTTAATGCCGCCAACCTTCGTATTCTGCGGCAGCGCCAGCGTGGCGAGCTTCTTTTTACCCGAAAGATCAACGCTTTTGAGCTCCCCGGCATTTGAAAGGTCGAGCTTCTCGATGTTGTCGCAACCGTCCAGGTTAACGACGGTGACGTTGCTCGCCGAGTTAAGCTCGACGGTCTTAAGGTCGCCGCAGCCCGAAAGGTCCAGGTTGACGAGTTTATCCCCACCGTATTCCACACTGGTAACGTTGGGGAACACCTTGCCCAGGCCCTGCGTCGACGCGACGCCGTCCAGCTCGACCGACGTCACCGCCTTGGCCTCGTCGCGTGAAATGCGGCCGTCACCGTTAGTGTCGTACTTGGTCGAGACAAGCGCACGCATGCCGCTGTCCGGAAAGATTTTCTCGTCGATAGGCGTGGTCGCGATCTGCGTAAAGTAGAACAGCGCACCGCCGCCGATGCCCGCCGCCACGGCAAGCACCGCGGCAAGGGCGATGAGGGGCTTCTTGGAACGCTTGCGCCGCACGGGCTGCTGCACGGGCACGTATTGCCCAGGAGCGGGCGTGGCAGGCTGGGGTTGCTGCGTGGCCGCGACCTGGTCGGGTGCTACGGGCGCGCCGCATACGGGGCAAAAGAGGGCGTCGTCGACAAGCGGCGTGCCACACGAGCGACAAAACATGGCGGGCTCCTTTCGGTGCATTCTTTCTACGATGAAGGTAAACCCAAAAATGCAGCCCTTGTTGCGCAACATTCAGCCCAAACCACCGCAAAGGGGCGCAGCTCACAGGTGCCTTTGTGTTGGTTCGAACACTTGTTCTATACGTACACATGTTCTATAGTAGTGGTGCTTGCATCGGACTTAAACTGCAACTAGGATATAGTTGCAGAATGTGAGGCGGGATGACGCGGACCGATAAACTCATCGCCCAACTGCTTAGCTGCCCTTCGACGTATCGGTATACCGATTTTTTAAAAGTTATGGCTTCATATGGCTTTGAAATGGACAACAAAGGCAAGACATCCGGATCGCGCGTTCGCTTCTACAGGCCATCAGATGGCAGGATGTTCGTAATGCACGCGCCACATCCATCTGACGAATTGACAGCGGGGACCATTCGAAACATCGTTCGATTTCTGCAAGATGTCGGAGGTAGTCATGAGTAACGTTTTGGCATACAAGGGCTATTTCGCCCCAGTCGAGTTCGATGCCGAACAGCATGTGCTAACAGGTATGGTCACTGGCATTAGGGACGCAATCGTATTTGAAGGCTCCACGGCTGAAGAAGTGGAGCAATGTTTCCACGACGCCGTCGACGATTACCTTGAGTTTTGCGCCGAGAAGGGCAAGGAACCCGAGCGGGCTTTTAAGGGCTCGTTCAACGTAAGAACGGGCTCTGAGCTCCACAAGCAAGCGGCGCTGGCGGCGGCAAAGAAGGGTGAGTCACTCAATAAGTTTGTGACTGAGGCGATCGCTGCAGCGTTATAGCATTAACGCACAGGCCAAAACAACCACGAAGGGGACAGGCACCTTTGTGGTGGTTTTGACGTTTGCCCAGATAAAACCTGCCAAAATAAACCTGTCCCTTTTTGGCAGGTTTGCTAGAGGAGGCTGGGATGGATAAGGCTGAGTTGCGGCGGGCGGTGATTGCCCGGCGCGATGCTCTTGATTTGGATGTGCGGGCGGCAAAGTCAGCCGCTATCTGCGCGCGGCTTGTTGAGCTGATGGAGTCCAGCGGCACTGCGGGCCAACGCACCGTTGCCGTCTATGCCGCGATGGGTTCCGAAGTCGACCCCGCCGCGTTTGCCGCCGCGGCCGCCAAATGCGGCTGGCGCGTGGCCTATCCGTGCATGCTCTCGGCAACAGACGCCATGGCTTATGGCCAGCGCATGTGCATGCGGGCAGTCTCTGCTTGCAATGCGTCCGAGGCCCCGTTTATCGCCCACCCTACGCGGGCCTTCGCAGCCACGGACGTCGACAGCGACCACTTCCCCATCGTGCCCGCCGCCGAGCTCGACATGGTTGTCGTGCCACTCGTGGCTTTCGACCGCACCGACGCGCGCCTGGGCTACGGCGGAGGCTGCTACGACCGCTACCTGCCCACAGTTGCACCTGAATGCCAAATCGTCGGCATCGCCTTTGACGAACAGCGTGTCGACCACGTTCCCACCGACGCCCACGATCTGCCACTGCCCAACATCGTCAGCGCCTAAATGCCAGCGTACCTCCCGGCAGCCTAGTGCTCCTCGCCGGCGCGGGCCAGGTCGTAGGGTGTGGTCTGGTAGACGTAGT
>URZN01000195.1 GCA_900552345.1 uncultured Collinsella sp.
ATAGATAAGCTCCTTAATAGAACAATTCAAACTCCAGTACTGTACCACAACCCCCGCTCTCCCCTACCCGCCACTCGGGGACGGGGTAGAAATGGCAGAAATAGCTCTTGATTTTCATCTATTAAAGTGATTTGAGGGCATTTCGAACGACATAGCGTCCAAGCCCCGTAAGACGGCCAATCTGTCGTTCACTAAAGCCAGCCTCATACAGCCTGCGAACAGCTTCGGCACGTTCAAATGGACCGGGAAGCCCCATAACATCATGGGGATCCATGCCGTCTAGGACTCCCCTAGCCTTGCGCTCCTGCTCAAATACCGTCATCGAACGGCCAGAATTCAATACATAGGTATCCTTGCGGCCCGATTTGCTAAAGGATTCAAAATTTCCCCGTCCGCCGATTAGACTAAATAGGATGCTCCGATCCAGGTGGCCGCCTTCACCAAGGTAGGCTTGATAGCTGCTCCATTGGTAGGCCTCCGGGCGGCAACCAAGCTCAATCGGATTATCGTGAATGTAGCGAATTGCCTGCATAAAATAGTCATTAGACTCAATAGGCTTACTTTTATAGCGATCCTGAAATACGGGGCCGCAGCGTCCGGTCACCCTGTTGAAAAACTGACCATAGAGGGTTCCTATGTAATGGACGACCTCCCACATATGGTCCTCGCGATCAGAAAGCAGCATATGCACATGGTTGTCCATGAGGCACAAGGCGCATAACGAAGCCTTGTACTGCGTGCATGCTTCACCCGCTACGGACATGAAAACCTGCGTTGATAATCCTCTTCGAATAGGTACTGCTTGCCACAGCCTCTCATCATCACATGGTAATAGCCGTAGGGGGACTTTACTCTGGCCTGCCTTGTCATTGCTGGACCTCACAATCCGCATGCATGTTTGCGTCAAACTCTACCCAGATAGGCATTAATACAAGGTTGGCAACGAAAGAAAACTAGTCAGCGGCAAACCATCACAGGCAAACGGGAAGTCAAGCTTTAGAGGAAAAATATTTCTACCATTTCTACCCCGTCCCCAAATGGCAGAAAAAGGGGGTTGTCCGATTGTGGACAACCCCCTTACTAGAAAACGTTATTTGTTTTCTCTTAGGCCTCGGTGGCGAGCACGCGACCCGTCATCTCGGCGGAAGGCTCAATACCAGCCATGGTGAGCATGGTCGGAGCGATATCGGAAAGACGACCGTCCTCGATACCGGTGAGCTGTGCCTTCTCATCAACGATGACGAACGGTACACGGTTGGTGGTGTGAGCCGTAAACGGATGCTTGGAACCGTCAGAAGCAACGTCAAACATGTGATCGGCGTTGCCGTGGTCGGCGGTAATCAGCGCAAAGCCGCCCTTGGCGAGAATCGCCGGGACAACCTTGGACAGGGCATCGTCAACAGCCTCGACGGCCTTAACGGCGGCGTCGAAGACACCGGTGTGACCAACCATGTCGCAGTTTGCGAAGTTCACGATGTAGAAATCAGCGCGATCCTCGTTGATGGCAGCGACGAGCTTCTCGGTAACCTCGGGAGCGCTCATCTCAGGCTGCAGATCGTAGGTAGCGACCTTGGGGGAAGCGACGAGCACGCGCTCCTCGCCCTCCTTGGGCTCCTCGATGCCGCCGTTGAGGAAGAACGTCACGTGGGCGTACTTCTCGGTCTCGGCGGTGTGCAGCTGCTTCAGGCCATTGGCGGCGATAACGTCGGCCAGGACGTTCTCGGGGAACGTCTTGGGGAAGGCGACCTCGACATCAAACGTCGGATCGTACTCGGTCATCGTCACAAAGTGCGAAAGCTTGATCTGCTTGCGCTCAAAGCCGTCGAACTCCTTGTCCGTGAACACGCGGGTCATCTGACGGGCGCGGTCGGGACGGAAGTTGAAGAAGATGGCCGCGTCGCCCTCGTGGATGCCCTCGTTGTGGGCAGCGAAGGGCTCGACGAACTCGTCGCCGCGCGGGTCCTTCTCGTAGTAGGCCTTGATGCCGGCAACGGGGTCGACATCGGCATCGGACGCATTGACCATGACGTCGTAGGCACGCTGGATACGCTCCCAACGGTTGTCGCGGTCCATGGCCCAATAGCGGCCAGAAACGGTGGCGACGCGAGCGTCGCAACCGGTCTCCTCGGAGATCTTCGCCAGGAAGGCGCAGAACTCGCTCATGTAGCCGGCACCGGACTGCGGGTCAACGTCGCGGCCATCCATGAAGGCGTGGACGCGAACGGTCTTGACACCGTGCTCGGCAGCCATCTTGACCAGAGCCTCGACGTGGTTCATGTGAGAATGGACACCGCCAGGGCTCATAAGGCCCATGAGGTGGAGAGTCTTGCCGTCAGCCTTGACATCGTCCATAGCCTTGACGAAAACCTCGTTCTTGGCGATGGAGCCGTCCTTGATGGCATTGTTGATGCGCGAAAGCTCCTGGAACACGATGCGGCCGGCACCGATATTGAGGTGGCCTACCTCGGAGTTGCCCATCTGGCCGTCGGGAAGGCCCACGTCCTCGCCCGAAGCGCCGAGCGTGGTGTGGGGGTACTTCTCGTACAGGCTATCAAGGAAGGGCGTCTTGGCAGCGGCGACGGCGTTCTCACCATCGGCTGGAGCAAGGCCGCAGCCATCCATGATAATCAGGAGTGCAGGAAGATGACGCTGTGCCATATGTCCTACTCGCCTGCCTTGACGACCATAGAGGCGAAGTCGGCAGCCTTGAGCGAAGCGCCGCCCACGAGGGCGCCGTCAACGTCGGGCTTGGCGACGAGCTCAGCGATGTTGCCAGGCTTGGCAGAGCCACCATAGAGAACGCGGATGCCGTTAGCGAGCTCCTCGCCGAACATCTCCTTGAGGGTCTCACGGATAGCGCCGCAGACCTCCTGAGCGTCCTCGGCGGTAGCGGTCTTGCCGGTGCCAATGGCCCAGATGGGCTCGTAGGCGACGACGACCTGCTTGGGGCAGGTGATCTCAAGACCAGCAAGGCCAGCCTTGACCTGGTTCACGACGTGCTCGACATAGGTGCCAGCCTCGCGGACCTCGAGGGACTCGCCGCAGCAGAAGACGGGAACAAGACCGGCGGCAACGAGAGCCTTGGCCTTCTTGTTCTGGTCCTCGTCGGTCTCGTGGAAGTAGTCACGACGCTCGGAGTGGCCAATGATGCAGTAGGTGCAGCCAGCGGACTTGAGCATGTCGCAAGAGGACTCACCGGTGAAGGCACCCTTGGCCTCCCAGTACACGTTCTGTGCACCGAGGGCGATGGGGGCAGCCTGAATGCGGTCATGAACCGTGGTGATGTCGATGGTCGGAGGGCAGACGAGCACCTCGACGCCAGCCGGAACCTCGGGCAGAGCCTGAGCCAGCTCGTCGGCGAGTTTGGCGGCCTCGGCGACGTCGTTGTTCATCTTCCAGTTACCAGCGATGAGAAGGGTGCGATTAGGCATCGAGAAGCGCCTCCACTCCGGGCAGGGCCTTACCCTCGACGAGCTCCATGGAAGCGCCACCACCGGTGGAGATCCAGCTCATCTTGTCGGCCAGGTTGAACTTGTTGACAGCCGCGACAGAGTCGCCACCGCCGATGATCGAGGTGCAGTCGGCCTCGGCGACAGCCTCGGCGATAGCCTGGGTGCCGTGAGCGAAGTTGTCGAACTCGAAGACGCCCATGGGGCCGTTCCAGAACACGGTCTTGGCGCCCTTGACGGCCTCGGCGTAAAGCTCCTCGGTCTTGGGGCCGATGTCCATACCCTCGCGGTCGTCGGGG
>URZN01000196.1 GCA_900552345.1 uncultured Collinsella sp.
CGCTCGTCACCGACCCCACCATGATCATGGCCGACGAGCCCACCGGCGCCCTCGATTCCAAGAGCGCTCGCCTGCTGCTCGAGAGCCTGGAGGCCCTTAACCGCCGCCTACGCGCTACCGTGCTCATGGTCACGCACGATAGCTTTGCCGCCAGCTACACGAGCCGTGTGCTGTTTATCCGCGACGGCAAGATCTTCACCGAGCTGCGCCGCGGCGACACCGACCGCCGAGAGTTCTTCGACCGCATTATGGAGGTCGTTGCCATGATGGGCGGTGAGGGCTCCGATGCTCTGTAAACTCGCTTGGGGTAACGTCCGCCGCGCCGGCCGCGACTACCTCGTCTACCTTTTGACGCTCACCCTGGGTGTCACGGTCTTCTATGCCTTTAACACCATCTCGATGCAGGTCGACATCGCCGGAATCGATGAAAAGGGCTTGGCGCAGGTAATGGGCAGCATGCTCGGCGACCTGACGTACTTTTTGGCCGGTGTCATGGCCTTTTTGATGGTGTATGCCAATAACTTCATCATGAAACGCCGCAAGAAGGAGTTTGGCCTGTACCAGGTGCTCGGCATGGGGCGCGGGCGCGTCGCCACGATTATGGCGCTCGAGACGGTGATCGTTTCGGTCGTGGCCTTTGTCGCCGGCATTGTGCTGGGTGTGGGGCTCTCCCAGCTCATGACGTTCTTTACGGCCTCGCTCTTTAAGACGCAGATCGCCAATTTCCACTTCTTTTTCTCGGTGCATGCGTTCAACCTGACCCTTGCTTGCATGCTCGTAATGTTTGTGCTCACGCTACTGCTGAACCTTCGCGCCGTGCGTCGTACCAAACTCATCGAGCTTATGGGTGCCGAGCGTCGCAACGAGAGCATCAAGACACGCACCCCCTGGATTGCGATTGCCATCTTTGCCGTGGGCGTGGCGCTTGTAGGCGTGGCCTATTACCGTCTGCTACGTGATGGGTTCCCGCTAACCGCGACGGACAGCAAGCTGCAAGAGGCCATGAACCAGTTTGGTATTACAACCGCTATGGTTACCGTGGGCACCTTTGCCCTGTTCTGGGGACTCTCAGGCATGCTCATCAAGCTGCTGCAGAGCCTGCGCGGCGTGTATTGGCGCGGCCTCAACATGTTTACCGTGCGCCAGCTTGCGGCCAAGGTCAACACGGTGTGCTTTTCGATGGGCGTCATCGCGATGCTCCTGTTTTTGGCCATCACCTCGGTGACGTGCGGTATGTCGATTGCCAACGTGATGAACGAAAACCTGGAGCGCTATAACCCTGTTGACGTGTCTCAGACGTATGTCTATTACACGCCCGATACGCTCGACTACTACAAAGAGTACGTCAATCCGCCTGAAGCCGATCGCATGGTGCTGGCCGATACAACGGTCGATTTGTACCCCGCATGGCACGGCGATCCATGGCACGGCGATCGTATCGATTCCGATAACGTTGCAGACGGTATTAAGGGCAAGTCGGCGGACAACAACGACGAGACCGGCAAGAAGGTCAATATCGCCGATGTTGCCGGTGAGCATGTGCAGATCGATTCGTATCTGAGTTACCCGTTTGGCGGCTCGAATCCTTCGGTGACCCCAAGTGAGATGTGCAAGACCATGGGCAAAAAGCTTCCCAAGGCGTTCGGGGGTAGCAATGCCGATACGATGGGTCTGTTTGTGACGCCGGCGAGCCAGTACAACAAACTGCGCCAGATGATGGGCGAGGAGCCGGTGCACATCGGTCACGACCAGTATCTGCTCACGTGTGATATGGGCGGCGAGCTGGTCGACCTGTACACCAAGTATATGGCTGGCGGCCATGCCCTTACCTTGGGCGGGCATACGCTCAAGCCCGCAACCGATAAGTCGGACGAAGATGCGGCGGCCATCGCCAACTCGGCGATGGGCAGTAATCCGGGTACCGTCGTCGTTGCCGACGAGCTGTTGTCCCAACTTAATCTGCAGCCGTATTCCAGTAGCCTGCTCGTTAACTACAAACAGGGGATGGATACGACCGAGGCAGACGAGAGTATTAAATACACTGTGCTCGACAATCTGCTCGTTGACGGCAAGGAGCCGGGGTCGTGGGGAACCTTCATCACACGCTCCGAGATGTACACGCAAGCAGCGCAAATGAACGGTCTTATTAGCTACCTAGCCATCTACATCGGCTTTGTATTGGTCGTTGCATGCGCGGCGATTCTGTCGATCCAGCAACTCTCCAACGTGGCCGACGGCAGCCGCAGCTATCGTGTGCTGGCACAGATCGGCTGTGAGGACCGCCAGATTCGTCATTCGGTGATGGCGCAGCAAGCGGTATTCTTCCTGTTCCCGCTGGCAGTGGGCCTGGCGCACTCCTTTGTGGCACTTAAGGTGATCATTGAGCTGGTGAGCATTTTCGGGAATATGAGCATCGGTGGCACCGTGGGCCTTACCTGTGCAATCTTCCTGGCAGCATACGGTGGCTACTTCCTGGTGACCTACCTCATGAGCACCGGTATGGTGCGAGCTGCCATCGCCACCCGCTACAGCGAGTAACAAGCGGACAAAACCGTCGCAAAATCAGAGGCGTATGACCGCCGCGAAGGGACCAGGGGCCCTTTCGCGGCGGTTTTTGCCAATCTGGTGCGTCTCAGATACAAGTGAGTAGACTTTTTTGAACCTGCCGAGCACATCGCGACAAATGCTCAATAAAACCGCAGGTCAGAGCTATGTCGTTTTGGGGCGTGCTCGGCCTTCTGCAAAAAGCCTACTCACTTGGTTTTTCTGCTAGAAGACCGCCACGAGGGAAGGCAACTCCCCCGGGTAGTCGTTGGGGACGTTCTTAAACGACTAGTCAAACAAGAACGTCCCCAATGACTACTTTGCGGGCAGCTAAAAGAGCCCCATCCTAAATTAGCTACCCCGCCAACACCGCAGGTAGAGCAAAAGTCAGCGAAAGCCCGCCAGAGCGAGCAAGGTGCCTTGAAGCGAGGCGGCATTGACCTTCTGGTCATGCCGCCGAAGCTGAAAGGCAGATTGCCGCTCTGGCGGGCTTGCAGCGTCGAGCCGTTACGGCGTTTGGTAAAACGCCGTAACTCTAAATCCGCTCCGCGATCTCGTGGATGAGGTAGTCGGTCTTTTCCCAGCCCAGGCACGGATCGGTGATCGACTTGCCAAAGACGCCGCCGTCGACCGGCTGGTTGCCGTCCTCCAGGTAGGACTCGATCATAAGGCCCTTGACCAGCTTGGAGATGGACTCGTTGCGGCGGCAGCTGTCGAGCACCTCCTTGCAAATGCGATACTGCTCAAGCGGGCGCTTACCCGAGTTGTCGTGGTTGCAGTCGATGACCGCTGCCGGATTGGCATAGCCGGCGTGCTCGGTGTAGCGTTCGGCCAGGCGCTCCAGGTGCTCGTAGTGGTAGTTGGGGTAGGTGCGACCGTCGAGACCGATGTAGCCACGCATAACGGCGTGCGCAAGCGGGTTGCCGTCGCACTCGACCTCCCAGTTGCGGAAGATGAAGCTCTGGTGCGCCTGCGCGGCGTAAATGGAGTTGAGCATAACGGTGGTGGAACCGGCAGTGGGATTCTTCATGCCGACGGGTACCGAAATGCCGCTCGACACCAGGCGATGCTCCTGGTTCTCGACCGAGCGTGCGCCCACGGCCACATAGCTCAGCAGGTCAACGAGGTACTGGTAGTTGGACGGATAGCTGTCTCTTATACACATCTGACGCTGCCGACGATCTTACGCGTGTAGA
>URZN01000197.1 GCA_900552345.1 uncultured Collinsella sp.
CCGGATGATAATTTTGCACAAAGGTAAGCGCCTCCTGCTCGGTGCGCAAAATCACCGGACGGTTATCGTAAAGGGTGTCATCCAGGTCAAAGGTGAGCGCCGAGATGCGCCCCAAAGGCCGGTAAAAACGCATTATTTCCCCCGTTTGGCGCGTGGATGCGCCGCATCGTAAGCGGCGCGCTCGAGGTCGTCGGCAATCCCTTCGACCCGATTCCCGCACGCTTGCGCGTCAAGCGCCGCCTGATGAGCAATGCCCGCGCGCTTCGATCGATCCACTTTCCCTCGAGTATGGCTGAGCGGGATATCGCGCGACGTCGCCTTGCTTATGAGGAGTGCCTTTACCTTCAGCTGGCGCTGCGCCTGCGCAACGTCGGCGGCCTAGTCGATGTGGTGCCCTATGCCCACACCGCGGGCGAGCACCTGGCCGCACTCAAGCAAGCCCTGCCGTTTTCGCTGAGCGACGAGCAGGAGGCCGCATTCCAAGATATCCTGCGCGATATGTGCGATGGCGGGCGCGTGATGAACCGCCTGCTGCTGGGCGATGTCGGTACCGGTAAGACCGCCGTTGCCGCCTGCGCGCTGGCTGTGGCTGCCGATAGCGGCACGCAGGCCTGTGTTATGGCGCCCACGGGCGTGCTGGCGCGTCAATATGCCGATAAGACCGGCCCTCTGCTCTCGCAGGCTGGTATGACCTGGGCGCTCCTGACGGGCGCCACGCCGGCAGCCGAGCGTGAACAGATTCATGCGCGGCTCCAGTCTGGCGAGCTCGACGTGCTCTTTGGTACCCATGCGGTGCTTTCGGAGAACGTCACGTTCAAGCATTTGTCGCTTGTGGTGATCGACGAGCAGCACCGCTTTGGTGTGGGCCAGCGTAACGCCCTACGCGCAAAAGGCCCGGGTGCCGACTTGCTGGTCATGACTGCCACGCCGATCCCGCGCACGTTGGCGCTTTCGGTGTACGGCGACCTGGATACGAGCATCATCCGCCATCGTCCCGTTCCGGGTGCCGGCGTGACGACGCGCGTCCTCACCGAGTCGAGTCGCGACCTGGCCTATGGCGCCATTCGCGAGGCGCACGAAAAGGGTCAGCAAGCCTACGTGATCTGTCCGCTCGTGGGGCCGAGCGATTCGGCCGATGAGCTCGAAGACGTACCCGGCATCGCTCGCGACGACGAGGGCCGCGTGACCGTGCCCGTGCCGCTGCATGACACGGCGACCGAGCTCGATCGCCTTCGTCTGGCATTACCGGGGCTTACCATCGAGCGTCTTCATGGCCGCATGTCGGCGGGGGAGAAGGACCGGGTCCTCGATGCCTTTAAGCGTGGCGAGATCGATGTGCTCGTCTCGACCACGGTGGTCGAGGTGGGCGTTGACGTGCCCAACGCCACCGTTATGGTTATCGAGAATGGCGAGCGCTTCGGTTTGGCGGCCTTGCACCAGCTGCGCGGGCGCGTAGGCCGCGGCAGCGTGTCGGGTACGTGCCTGGTTATGACGCACTCCAAAGGCAACGGCGGCGCGTCGGCGGCTCAAGATCGCCTTCAGTCGCTCGAGAAGACCTCGGACGGCTTTACGCTCGCCCAGATGGACCTGCGCCTGCGCCACGAGGGTGAAATCCTGGGTTACCGCCAGCATGGCGGCGTGACCTTGCGCTTTGTTGACCTCGATGCCGACGAGGAATTGATCGAGTGGGCCCATTTGGACGCGGTCGAGCTCTTGCGGTATGCTTGCAACCTTGACTCCGTGGCGACGCGCCCCTTGCGCGATGCAGTCGCCATGCGGTATCGACACATCTTTAAGGAGGTCAGCGGAGGATGAGAATCATCGGCGGCGAATGGCGCGGTCGTAAGATCGAGGAGCCCCGTGGTCGCGATGTCACCCGCCCCACGACCGATCGCGTGCGCGAGGCGTGCGCATCTATGGTCATGTCGGCATTCGACTTCGATCTGGACGAGGTCCGCGTGCTGGATGCCTTTGGCGGCTCCGGCGCCTTGGGCATAGAGATGCTCTCGCGTGGTGCCCGCTCGCTCACGACGTTCGAGATCGATCGCAACGCTGCTCGTCTGATTACCAAGAATATCGAGTCGCTGTGCCGTGACCGTGCGCGTTGGCGCGTGGTGGGCGGCGACGTGCTGGCAAGCGCTTCGCGCGGCCGCGTGCCGGGCGGTCCCTTTGACCTTGTCCTGCTCGACCCGCCCTATGCTTTTGGCGCCGAGCCAGTCGAGGAGCTGCTGCAAAACCTAGCTCAGCAAGGCTTGCTGACGCAGGGTGCCTACGCGCTCTTTGAGCACGCCGCGGCCGATACGGGCGCACATCCGGCAGGCTTTGAGACCGTGCGCGAGAAGCGTTACGGCATAACCTCGGTTGACTTGCTGCGCTGGGTTGGCAACGGCGAGGATGATGGCAACGATAGCGACGCACCCACGGAGGATGCCCATGAGTGACACCATTAACCGCGTGATTGTCCCGGGCACCTTCGATCCCATCACGTTTGGCCATATCGACGTCATCCGCCGCGCCCGCCGCATCTTTCCCAGCGTGATCGTGGCCGTTGCCGAGTCGCAGGGCAAAAACGGCGTCGGCACCACGTTTATGCTCGATGAGCGCGTAGCGCTGGCCCGTGAAGCGCTCGGTGATATTGACGGCGTCGAGGTGCTGCCCTTCACCGGCCTCTTGGTCGATTTTGCCCGCGAACAGGGAGCAGGAGCCGTGGTCAAGGGCCTGCGTGCCATGACCGACTTTGAGTACGAGCTGCAGCAGGCCGACCTCAACTACCGCCTGGATAGCGAGCTGGAGTCCATCTTTGTCATGAGTGCGCCGCAGTACGGCTATATCTCGAGCTCGGTGGTTCGCCAGATTGCCTCGCTCGGTAGCGACGTCTCTAATTTTGTTCCGCCCAATGTGGTCAAGGCGCTTAAACATCGCTTTTCGTGACGTTTTTTAATGCCTGGTGGCATGTGGTAAACTAACACGATGATATGTTACCTATGAAAGGAGACCGGATGCCGGGCGAGAATTTTCCTGGCGACAGGATCGTGAGTCTTGTCGACGAGCTCGAGGGGCTCATCGAAGAGGCTAAGACGCCGTTCGGCAAGAACGCCCAGATGAAGGTTATCGACGCCGACGTCTTCTTTAACATCCTCGACGAGATCCGCATGAGCTATCCCGAGGAATGGCAGAAGTCCCGCCGTATCCTCAAGGAGCGCGAGGAGCTTATGGCTTCCGCCGCCGCTCAGGCCGATTCCATCATCGCCGATGCTCAACAGCAGGCCCTCACCATTGCTGGTGAGCAGGAGATCGTCCGCTTAGCGCAGCAGCAGGCCGACGACATCCGCGACCGTGCCCAGCAGTATGAGCGCGAGACTCGCTATGCCGCCGAGGATTACGCCGAGCAGGTCTTTACGCACCTCGAGGAGAATCTCAAGAGCCTGACCGGCACCGTCACCCGTTGTCGCCAGCAGCTTAACGAGGGTGCCGCCCAGCAGAATGGTCAGTGGTAATGGCTGAGTTCCCGAACGTTACCGTCGATCTTTCCGAGCAGCTCGAGTTTCCCGGAGACTCGTATCCGCTGACCGGCAAGGTCGATGTCGCCGCCTATACGGTGGGCGAGAAGGAGTACCAGCTGCAGGACGGCATTGACTACGACGTGGTCTTTACCAATGCCGGCACCGGTGTTCTGCTTACGGGCATGGTCCTGTCTCTTATACACATCTGACGCTGCCGACGATCTTACGCGTGTAGA
>URZN01000198.1 GCA_900552345.1 uncultured Collinsella sp.
AGATAGGCTCCGGTCTCGTGGGCTCGGAGATGTGTATAAGAGACAGGCCAAAAAGGGACAGGTTTATTTTGATAGGTATTATCTGGGAAAACAGTAAAGGCCTCGGCTCGTTTGGTGCGAGCCGAGGCCTTTTGCATTTGTCGATTGCTGCCAGCGATTGCTAGAACAGGAAGCCGATGGCGATAAGGGCGATGCTGACGATAAGTACGGCGATATCCAGGCCCTTGATGGGGTAGCGCTTATACGAACTCGCACGCGTGCGCAGGTAGAAGCCGCGCTGCTCGGCGGCAAGCGCGGTGGCATCGGTCTTGCCCACGCTCGAGATAAGCAGTGGGACGCACAGCGGCAGCATGAGCTTGAGTTTCTTGACGGGATTCCTAGTGTCGTATTCGACGCCGCGTGCAGTCTGCGCCTCCATGATGGCGTTCATTTCCTGGCCAAATACCGGCACAAAGCGTAGCGCCGTGGTAAAGGTGAAGGCATAGCGATATGGCACGTGCAGCACCTCGACGCAAGCGTTGGCGAGGTCGTTGAGCTTGGTCACCATAAGCATGAGGATGAGTGGCAGCGCCACGCCCAAGAGGCGTAGGCAGGCCTTCGATCCGGTAATGAGGCCCGTGTCGGTGATAAAGCCCCACACCATGTTGCCGTCGCGCATAAAGGCCAGCTGAAGCACCAGCATAATAAGCGCGAGCGGAATCAGCAGCTTGAGTAGCGAGAGCAGACGGTCGACGACGCCGGCGTAGGCGCCCAGTGCAAGGGTGAGCGCCAAAAAGCCCAATAGCGTCACGTAGGTATCGGACAGGAAGATGCCGATGATGATGGCGGCGGCGAGGCCCAGTTTGACGACCGGGTTCAAGCGGTGCAGCAGTGTGTCGCCCGGCATGTAGTCGATGACGTTAACCACGGTTGACCATCTCCTCGGTAATGCGAACGATATCGGTGACCTCGCTCACCTGTGCAAAGGCGGGAGAGACGGAGGATGTCAGGCGACGAGAAAGCTCTATGACCTGGGGTGGCTCAACATAGGCTCGCTGCATGAGCTCGATGTTCGAGAACAGCTCGTGCGTGCGGCCGCGCTCGAGGATGCGGCCGTCGGCCATGACTACGATGCGCTCGGCAAAGTCGGAGACGACTTCCATGTCGTGGCAGACCATGATTACAGCGCAGCCGCGCTCGGCCATGGTGCGTACGGTTTCCATGACGGTCATGCACTCGCGGTAGTCAAGGCCGCTCGTGGGCTCGTCGAGCACCACGATTTTGGGCTCTACGACCACGACGGAGGCGAGTGCCACCATCTGGCGCTGACCACGCGAGAGCGAGAAGGGCGCCTCGTCGGCCGGCAAGCCAAAGCGGTCGATGACGAGCTGGGCGCGACGCAGCGCCTCGGCACGGTCGATGCCGGCAAGCTCCAGGCCAAAGGCGACCTCGACGAGCACGGTGTCCTTGCAGATTTGGCGGTCGGGGTTTTGGAAGAGGGTTGCGACTTCGCGGGCAATGCGGCTCGTGGGGACGGCTGCGGTATCCAGTCCCGTGACGCGCACACTGCCTGAGGCGGGCTTAAGCAGGCCTGTGAGCAGCTTGGTGAGCGTGGTCTTGCCGGCGCCGTTTTGGCCGACGATGCCCACGAGCTCGCCGGGATAGAGGGTCAGGTTGAGGTCGTGGACGGCGGCGCCGCCATTGGGATAGGCAAACTCAACGTGATCGAAGGTGAGCACGGGCTCGGCGTCCTTGGCGTGCGGGCGCAACGACGGTGCGTGCGGTGAGCCGGCGGGTGCCTGAATGTTGCTGCTTGCGTGTGCGGGGTCGACGATGCCCGTAATCAGGCGCTCGGCCTCATCAACATCCAAACAGGGAGTGCCGCTGGCCAGGCCATCGGCCTCGAGGCTGTTGAAAATGCGCGTGACACGCGGGCTATCGACACCGATGGCGCGGAGCTCATCGGCGTGCGCGAAGACCTCGTGCGGCTCGCCCTGTAGCGCGATTTCGCCATGATTGAGCACGAGCACGCGGTTGCAATACTCCGAAAGCAGGGCGACTTTTTGCTCAACGACGACGATGGTGATGCCGAGTGCGCGGTTGGCCTCGCGTAGGGTCTCGAAGACCAGCGTGGAGCTGGCGGGGTCGAGCGCCGCGGTGGGTTCGTCGAGCACGAGCACACGCGGACGCATGGCGAGGATGGCGGCGATGGCAACCTTTTGCTTTTGGCCGCCCGAAAGTGTGGCAATCTCGCGGTCACGCAGGTCGCTGATACCGACGGTCTTAAGCGTCTCGCTCACACGTTGCTCGATCTGGTCGTGGGGAACGCCAAAGTTCTCCAGGCCAAAAAGCATCTCGTCCTCGACGACCGAGGCGACCATTTGCGTGTCGATGTCTTGCAACACGCTGCCGACGATTTGCGACACATCGGTGAGCGAAACTTCACAGGTGTCGTTGCCGTCGACAGTGACGGAGCCAAAGAACGTGCCGGTGTAGTGGTGAGGTACGGCTCCCGACAGGCAGGCGGCAAGTGTGGACTTGCCGGCGCCCGAAGGCCCGATAATGCCGATAAAATCTCCCCTGTTCACGCCGAGCGAGATATGCTTAAGCGCCTGCTCGGTCTGCGTGCCATAGGAGAACGAGACATCGTCGACGTTGATGATCGTTTCCATGGATACCTTTCATAGTCATCGGGGACGTTCTTAAATGACTAGTCGTTTAAGAACGTCCCCAAAAGCTCGTTGTTTGGGACAGTCTTTGGTGGTGAAGCACGGAGACGGCTTTACGAGGGGCCCCAGGTTGGCGCGAAAGAGGAGCGAAGCGTACTTGGGTACGCGAGCGACGAATGAACGCCAAGATGGGGTGGCTCGTAAAGCCGAGCAGGTTAGTTGAGCTTCAGGGCCTTCTGGATGGGCAGATAGAGAGCGCCAACCAGGATGGCGTTAAAGACGGCGGTCATAGCGACGACGGGCAGCATGGCAGCGGCGAGCTCGCCCACCACGCCGAGCATGGCCATCTTGATGACCATGAAGATGACGCCCGAGACAAAGGTGGTCACGAAGGTTGCGACGATGGCGACGGCGGGTTTGACCTGGCCGTCCTTGGCGGCAGCGTTGACAATGACGGCCATGAGCATGGCGGCGATGCCCTCGGCGGCAAAATCGACGAACGGCGAGGTGGTGGTGATCTGGATCACGGCGGCCGAGATCAGGCCGATAACGAGCGCCTGGCCAATGTTGGGACGAACGACCAGGATAGTGAGGCAGAAGGCCGAGATAATGAACTCGGGGCTGATCATGCCGCCCGAGATGCCGGAGATGGCCTTGCCGACGGTGAAGTTGAGGATGAAGCCGGCGGCGAGCAGGATGGCGAGCAGGACGAGGGCGCGGACGTCGAGTTTGCCGCGGTCGGCGGTCTGGATGGTGCGGGGCTGGGCGGTGGTGGTGTTCTGAGACATGGTGAAAATCCTTTCGGAAGGGAAGTGCAAGAGAAGAAAGCGGAGGCGCGTGATGCGAATGCGATTGGGCTCGAGATAGAAAAAGGCCCCCGGTCGAAACCGGAGGCCTTCCAATCACCTAGAGCGCAAAAACAGGCGTGAGGGACTCACTGTCGACCGATCGTATTCGCATCACGCCACCACCAGTTGTTGAGAGACTTCATCGTGTTCTTCATGTTGGTGGCTCCTTTCGTGATGCCATGGCGCGGTCGCACCTAGTTGCTGTTGCGCTGCACTATAGCACAGCAAAGTG
>URZN01000199.1 GCA_900552345.1 uncultured Collinsella sp.
CAGCTTGACGACCACCCTGGGTGTCGAGGTGAGCCTGGCAACCCCCGATTCGCCGACTGCGGCGCACGACTTTGACCTGCTGATTCTCGATTCCGATGGCATCCGCAGCGACCGCATCGATCAGATTGCCAAATGGCTCGACGACCGCGGCGGCGTCCCCATGCTGGTGATCGTCGACGACGAGGCGCTCGGCACCCTGCGTCTGCCCAATCACGCGCATGCCGACTTTGTATGCCCCACGGCGACGCCCAACGAGCTCAAGGCTCGCGCGCAGCGCCTGATGGGCGAGGAGGAGACCGTCACCGCCGACGATGTGCTCAACATCGATAACCTCGAGATCAACCTGGCCACCTACCAGGTGACGCTCGATGATGAGCCCATCGACCTGACGCTGATGGAGTACTCGCTGCTGAGCTTTTTGGCGACGCACCCCAACCGCGCCTACAGCCGCGAGGTGTTGCTGCACCGCGTATGGGGCTTTGAGTACTGCGGCGGCACGCGCACCGTCGACGTGCACATTCGACGCATCCGCTCCAAGGTGGGCCCGCAGATTGCGGCACACATCACCACCGTCCGCGGCGTGGGCTATCTGTTTAAGGACTAGCTTTTCACCACAAAGGGGACAGGCACCTTTGTGGTGGTTTTGACGCATACGTGGATTCCTTTAGGGTCTGCGGCAGAACTTAAGCCTTCCTAAAAGATTGCGTTCTCATACACGTACGCCCGCATATTGGGGTACAACTCAACGTGAACAATGATGGCCCGCCATATGTTTGGCGGGCCTTTGGTTATTTAACGAAAGGATCGCAGCTATGAGCGAGAACGATTCCCAGCGTCCCCAGGATGCGGGCAACGCCGGCGAGACCCAGCAGCAGCCGCGCGTGCAGGTGGAGTCGACGCCTGCCGGCAGCAACATTCCCTACGTGCAGGCTTACGACACACAGACCGGCCAGCCGCTGGGCGGCCAGCAGGTTGTAAACAAGCACACAGTGGTCAAGACCAAGACCAAAAAGCTGCCGATCTTTATTACGGCGCTTGCCGGCTGCGCCTGCGGTGCCCTGCTGGTCATCGCGCTCATTATGAGCGGCACGCTCGATATCGGCGGCGGCAGGAACGCCGTGACGGCGGGTGCTTCGGGTTCATCGACGCAAAAGATCACCATCGACTCTGAGGACACCACGCTGGCTGAGGCCGTTTCTGCCAAGGCCTTGCCCTCCGTCGTTTCCATCACTGCTACTTCGAGCGGTAGCCAGAATGGCTCGCTTTCGCAGTCTGCCGACGAGTCGGACGGCTCGGGCAGCGTCGGCTCGGGCGTCGTGCTCGATACCGAGGGCCATATCCTCACCAACAACCATGTGGTCGATGGCTATGACCAGTACGTGGTGACCATGGATGACGGCACCACCTACGAGGCCGAGTTCGTGGGCAACGATGCCTCGAGCGACCTGGCCATCATCAAGCTCAAGGACGCCGATGCTTCCAAGCTCACCCCGATCGAGATCGGCGACTCCTCCAAGCTCAACGTGGGCGAGTGGGTCATGGCGATCGGCTCTCCGTTCGGCAACGAGCAGTCTGTCTCCACGGGCATTGTGTCGGCGCTGTATCGCTCCACGGCCATGAGCTCTACCAGCGGCAACACCATCTACGCCAACATGATCCAGACCGATGCCGCCATCAACCCGGGCAACTCCGGTGGCGCACTCGTCAACGACAACGGCGAGCTCGTGGGTATTAACTCGCTTATCGAGAGCTATTCGGGCTCCAGCTCGGGCGTGGGCTTTGCTATTCCCGTTAACTACGCCAAGAACATTGCCGACCAGATTATCGACGGCAAGACGCCGGTACATCCGTACATGGGCGCTACGCTTTCGAGCGTCAATGCGCTTAACGCCCGCACCAACAAGCTGAGCACCGATAGCGGCGCGTATGTGGCAAGCGTCGTCGAGGACGGTCCTGCCGCCAAGGCTGGCATCCAAGAGGGCGATGTCATTACCAAGCTGGGCGACGATGAGATTACGAGCGCCGATGGCCTGATCATCGCGCTGCGCAGCCACGAGGTGGGCGAGAAGGTCGAGATCACGCTCGTGCGCGGCAAGGAAGAGAAGAAGGTCACGGTCGAGCTGGGCTCCGACGAGGAGTTGCAGAACCAGCAACAGGACGACAGTGCGACCGACACCGGCAACGGCGGTATTACCGACGAGCAGTTGCGCCAGTATCTGGAGGAACTGTTGGGCCAGCAGGGCCAGGGCTACGGTCAGGGTTACTAGCGAGTCGTATCGCACATATCGAAGCCAGAGGGGCTGTCCCATCAATGTGGGACAGCCCCTCTTTTCTCATTGATCCGTTGGGGACGGAGGAAAACGGATCATGTAGAAACGGCAAGGGCATGGTTTGATCGCGCGATCCACCCCGATCCGACGGCTGCCGATTCGGTGCGGTTTGAGACCGCTATTCGACCCCTTTGCGACCGGTGGTACTCTAGTATCCGTTTGAAATCGAGCGAAGGAGTGCCGCTATGGAGCAATCGAGCCTGTTTGGTGACGGCGTGGACATCGATACCGAAACGCCCACGACCGCGGAAGCCGCCGCACCGACCGGCGCCCGTGCCCAGGCGGCAGCGCGCGCGGCCGAGCTGCGCCACGAGCTCGATTACCACGCGTACCGCTACTACATGCTCGACGCGCCCGAGATCACGGACGCCGCCTTTGACAAAATGCTCGTTGAGCTGCAGGAAATCGAGGCGACCTACCCCGACCTGGTGACGCCCGACAGCTATACCCAGCGCGTGGGCGGCTACGTGAGCGAGCAGTTTACGCCGGTCACGCACATGGCACGCATGTATTCCATGGACGATGCCATGGATCTGGACGAACTCGACGCGTGGCTCCAGCGCACTGAGGATGCCCTCGGTGCCGGCAGCGTCACCTATACCTGCGAGCTTAAGATCGACGGCCTTGGCGTGGCGCTTACCTACCAAAACGGCAGCTTCGTGCGCGCGGCCACGCGCGGTGACGGCACCACGGGCGAGGACGTGTCGCTCAACGTCCGTACCATCAAGGATGTGCCCATGCACCTGTCCGAGCCGGCGCTCGCCCACATGGGTACCGACCGCGAGCGCACGATTGAGGTGCGCGGCGAGGTCTATATGCCCAAAGGCAGCTTTGTACGTCTGAATGAAGAGGCCGATGCCGAGGGCCGTGACCCCTTCGCCAACCCGCGCAACGCCGCTGCTGGCAGCCTGCGTCAGAAGGATCCTAAGGTTACGGCGCGCCGCGACCTGGCCACCTTTATCTATGCCATCGCCGATACCGATCCGCTGCACGTCCACAGCCAGCGCGAGTTCCTCGATTGGCTGCGCAGTGCCGGTTTTAGCGTCAACCCCAACGTGGCACGCTGCGCCACGCCGGCCGAGGTCCACGAGTTCTGCGCCCAGGCCCTCGAGCATCGCGGTGACTTGGACTATGACATCGACGGCGTGGTCGTAAAGGTGGACAGCTTCCAACAGCAGCTCGACCTGGGCTTTACCGCCCGCGCACCACGCTGGGCCATTGCCTTTAAGTTCCCGCCCGAGGAAAAGCAGACCGTCCTGCGCGAAATTCGCATTCAGGTGGGCCGCACCGGTGTGCTCACGCCGGTCGCCGAGTTCGACCCGGTGACGGTCGCCGGCTCCACCATCGCGCGCGCCACGCTGCACAACATCGACGAGATCCGTCGCAAAAACGTGCA
>URZN01000200.1 GCA_900552345.1 uncultured Collinsella sp.
AGGTACCGCTCGCTTTACCTATGATTTTGAATTCGACGGTCGTGAGATTCGCTACCGCTATGAGAAGATTGCTCCACGGGCATGGCTTCATGAGAGTCTCGCAATCGATGGTGAGTGCATCTTTGATTTTAATAATTACAAGGGAGTATTCGAAGAAAAACACCTTGATCGAATCGGGGCCGATGGGGTCAACTTTGAGTTCTCCGACTCCTCCTTGAGTCTTCTGGCATACATTACGAGTAGCCTTCCGACTGACGTTTTAGGCGTTTTGGCCGAATTGCGACATTTTGTCTCGCGTATGAGGCTGATTCGAATGGACGACGTTCGCGTAAAAGGCATCGAGACAAGAAGAGTTATAGACCGAATCATTCGTGAAGACAAAGTCGCTCATTTCCAGTCGTTTATTCGCGACTTTGGAATTGATGAGAACCTTGTTGTTGTTAAAGAGCCCGACGGAACGCCCGTTCTCTACTTTGATCATCCCATGCGATACATTCCGTTTGTAGAGGCGTGCTCAAGTGGCACTAGGACCCTGGTCAAGCTTTTTTCGGAGCTAGAGCTGAAGGAATCGGCAAGCTTTCTGTTTATTGATGAGTTTGACGCTTTTTGCCACTTTGAGATGGCTGAGAGTCTTCTAAAGTTTTTCGCATCTAAGACGTCCTGTCAGATTTTGTGCTCGACGCACAATACTTCGCTTGTAAAAAACGGTGTCATGAGGCCTGATTGCGTCTATCAAATCTCTGCAAAAGATGGCATTCGAACGTTGGCTGACTCTACGGAACGTGAGCTGAGGCTTGGAAATAACATAGAGAAGCTTCTTCGCGCTGGAGAGTTTGACTAGTCATGTACAGCTCGTCCGAAAAGAACATTCTGCTCATTGTCGAAGGTGCCAAACGCGAGCCTAAACTTATGCGGCGATTATTTGAATCATTTGGGCTCGCGGACGATTATCAAATTGTTCCTGTCGAGATTAACGTTCATGATTTTCTTGATAAGCTCTTTCAAGAATACGACTGTGATTTTGACGGGCTTGAGCTTGTGGATTTTGTCGCTGATTTGCTTCCGGATAAGCGCAAGGCGGCGCGACTGCTTGAAACTAACTTTACTGATACCTTGCTCATATTTGATCTGGACCCTCAAGATAATCGACGCGATTTTAAGCGTCTGCAGAATATGCAGGATTACTACTGCGATAGCACTGATATGGGTCAGCTATTTCTTAACTATCCGTCGATCGAAGCATACCGCGATTTCGATCCGCTCAAATACCTATCGTTGGAAGATGCTGTTGTTCCTCCTGAGGTCATTTCTGGTCATCCGTCTTACAAGGAATGGGTCGCCCGAAGAGGAGATTCGCTTGCGGATATTGGGCGGCTGGATGGCTATACCTTCGCAGGCGTAATAGCCGTTCACGCTGTGAGGGCTCTGGGAATAACTAACGAACAAAGGACTGACTTTGATTTGGAACGCGTCGATGATTTGGCTGAGATGGCCACTGGGGTTAATCATTCTGTGCTCCTAAACAAAGAGATTAATCGTCTTAATAAGGATATGCTTTGTTCCTGCTGTACCTGCCTTTTCTTTATTGCAAATTGGCCCAAGAGGCTGAATGACATTTGGGGCAAGGCAACTATGCGGGGCTTGGGTATCCGTTTGTTTTAAAAGTTTTCCTTCGACCCTTTTCCCGAAGTATGCGGCAAATTCCGGAACCCATGAGCACGCTGCCCTTTTCGCGCAGAGAAACCGCAGGTAGAGGCGTTGCGGTATCCCGGTGTGCTCGGCATGTTTAGAATTTGCCGCATACTTCCGGTTTTTGCCTCTGTGGCAGGCCGCGTCCACTTATATCCTCGGCTAGATAATGAACAAAACAGCCAATTCCGTCTCCATACTAAAACGCCGGCAGGGGCGAAATTGCTCCTGCCGGCGTTGGCGTGCCTGCTTGTGCCGTTTCGGCTCGCGCAGAGGCTCGTTTTGGACCCTTACGCCTCCGTAGGCTCCACGTCCAGCTCGTTGCGGACGAGTTCGAAGGCGGCGGCGATGGCCTTGTCCATGTCGTAGTACTTGTAGCCGCCCAGGCGACCGGCGAAGATCACGTCGCCCTCCTGCGCTGCTAGCTCCTCGTACTGCTTGTAGAGGGCCTCGTTCTTGGCGTCGTTGATGGGGTAGTAGGGCTCGTCGCCGGGCTTCCAGTCGGCCGGGTACTCGCGCGTGATGACGGTCTTGTCCTGCGTGCCGAACTCGAAGTGCTTGTGCTCGATGATGCGCGTGTAGGGGACCTCGCGCTCGGTGTAGTTGACCACGGCCACGCCCTGGTGGTCCTGCTCGTCGAGCGTCTCGGTCTCAAAGCGCAGGCTGCGGTACTCCAGCGTGCCAAGCTTAAAGTCGTAGAACGCGTCGATGGGGCCGCAGTAGATCGTCTTGGCGGCGATATCGGGTTCGGCGGCGATCAGCTCCTTGTACTCCACGCCGCAGCGCACCTCGACGCCCTCGAGCATGTTGGCGACCATCTTGGTGTAGCCGCCCATGGGGATGCCCTGGTAGCGGTCGTTGAAGTAGTTGTTGTCGTAGGTAAAGCGGCAGGGGAGGCGCTTAATGATGCTTGCGGGCAGGTCCTTGCAGTCGCGGCCCCACTGCTTCTCGGTGTAGCCCTTCACGAGCGTCTCGAAGATGTCGCGGCCCACGAGGGACAGCGCCTGCTCCTCAAGGTTGGTCGGCTCTCCGATGTTCTCGGCGGCCACCTGCTCGGCGATCTTGGCGCGGGCGTCGGCCGGCGTGACGACGCCCGGCCACATCTTGGCGAAGGTGTTCATGTTAAAGGGCATGTTGTACATGTTGCCGTGGAAGTTGGCGACCGGCGAGTTGACGTAGTTGTTGAACTCGGCGAAGCGGTTGACGTAGTCCCAGACGTCCTTCATGGAGGTGTGGAAGATGTGGGCGCCGTAGCGGTGGACCTGGATGCCCTCGACGTCCTCGGTATAGATGTTGCCGGCGATGTGATCGCGGCGGTCGATGACCAGGACCGACTTGCCGGCGCGCTTGGCGGCGTTGGCAAAGACGGCGCCCGAAAGGCCGGCACCGACGACGAGGTAATCGTACTGGGACATGGATATGCTCCTTTGTATGTCAATCGAACAGTTACTTACGTTTTGGGACAAACAAACCTGATTATTTTGTCCCATGGATTAGTGTAGCAGATGCTCTTTCAGCAGCTCCAACGCATGGGCGTAGCCTTGGAGGCCTTCGCCGGTGATGGTGGCAAAGCAGGCCAGGCGGGCGTAGCTTACCTGGCGGAAGTCCTCGCGCGTCTCGACGGCACTGATGTGGACCTCGACGGCGGGGATTGCGACGGCCTTGAGGGCGTCCAGGATCGCCACGCTCGTGTGCGTGTAAGCCGCCGGGTTGATGACAATGCCGTCGACCTTGCCGTATGCCTCCTGGATCTTGTCGACGATGCTGCCCTCGTGGTTGGACTGGAAGACCTCGACCTCGTCGAAGCCCTGCGCGGCGCCGGCCTCCTCGCAGATCTGGACCAAGCGGTCGTAGTTGTCGCTGCCGTAGATGCCCGGCTCGCGAATGCCGAGCATGTTGAGGTTGGGGCCGTTGATGACGAGTGCTTTCATGGCTGCTTCCTTTGCGGTTGGGCGGGCGGTGAGGCGGAATGAAAACCACCACAAAGGTGCCTGTCCCCTTTGTGGTGGTTTAGAGGGTGTCGA
>URZN01000201.1 GCA_900552345.1 uncultured Collinsella sp.
GCATCAAGACGATCATGCGCAGCTGGCCGGGCTCGCCCTCAAAGCGGTATGCCACGTTGCGCCCTTGCAGAGCGCTTTCGAGCTCTTGCGCAGCGGGCGTCTGCGAAAGATCTTCATCATCGTTGGAAAAAAGTGTGGCGCGCAGCTCGACACTGCATCGGTCATGGTCGCCCAAGTGATACATAAGCGCCGGATGGTCGGTGGTGTAGGCAAAAAACGCAAAGTCATACACGCAGTCGTACAGGGCGCTTACCGTACTGGCGTGCAACGGGCGCCGTATGGCGATAATCGAGGCGCAATCGATATCGATCGTGCGCAGGTCGCTTGCGAGCTCGTTGGCGATGAGCTGAATGCGGTCGCGATCAAAACCGCTCTCCCCGTGCTGTGCCAACGTGAGCGACCCTTTGCGTTTGCAATAGGCGACGAGCATCTTGGCGCGCTGCAGCATGCGGTAACGCTCGTGCGAAGACGCTTCGTCGGTCAACGGCGGCAGCGAGCTCAGCAGGTCGTACATCCCTTCGAACGCGCGGGCAAGCGCCTGGTCCACGTCTTGGACCAGCAGGGTCTCGGCCTCTTGATCTGCCAAATGCGTCTTAAGGTCGTAGTCGGCGGCGAGCAGCTCGTTTTGACGCTGCAGCTCCATGCGACGATGCGCCAGTTCGCGATTGAGTTCGTTGAGCTCCGACACGTCTTGGGCAAGCAAGGCCGATCCGCCCAGCAGTGGAAAGGCGCGGTACATCACATCGGGATCGGACGCCACGGCAAAGGCATGGGTGCGGCCGTGCTCCTGGGTCCGCAACTCCTCGCGCACGCCTACCGGCATTGGCTTTGACACCGGCGTGGCATAGGCCTCCTGCAAGTCGCGCGTTAGAACTTTGAGGTCGAGCGGCAAGGTGTCGAAGATGCCGGCGATGTCGTGATACGACGGAATGACACCGCAATCGAGACAGATTTCCATCGCCACCACGCACAAGACGCAATAGACGAGCGAGAAGTTGAGCCTCCATGCCCAGGGCACGCGCAGAGCATACGAGATGGCAAAGAATGCGCCGCCCAGCAGTACGAGCGCCGCCGTGCCCGAGAAACGCTGGATGCGAAAGGACGAGGACCGGCCAACCAGGATAAAAAAGGCCACGAAGTTAAAGGCCGTCCACACGAGGACGGCAAAATAACCCCAGCCGTACGTGTAATCGTTGCTCCAGGTGTCGCTTGTGCGGTCAAAGCGGAAGACCTGCTGGTGAAAATCGTTGGTGAGCACAAATCCGATAAGCAGGATGGCCACAATCCACAGTGCAGCGCAGTAGCGGCGACCCAGGCGGTGTTGCTCCAGGCCCGCAAGGCGCAGACCACACAACTGGTAGAGCAGCGGAATGAGCGTCATGGGCACGTAGTACAGGTACCACAGCACGGTGGCATAGAACGGCGTGAACGACTTGTACTTGAGAATGACTTCGATCATCCACAGGGCGCAGATGGTGGCGACGGCAACAAGACGGCGGCGCAACACATAGTCCAAACAGCGCAGATAGACCGATACGCCCCAGATCGAAAATGCAATTGCGGCAACAAGCAACGGCAGAGAGCTCGAATGGACGAGCGCATCCACGACCTCTTCGGACACCTCGCTATAGGCGGGCACGACGTTAGAAAGTTTGGGGTCGGAGGCGAACAGCGCCGGCAAAACTGCCAAAAGCATGAGGAACAGCGCGGTGATGGCGCCGGCGATAGCAAAGACGCGGTGACGGTACGCCTGATGTGTTATGCCAACAAGGAATCGCGGCATGGCGAAGAGCCTGCCGCCCCTGGGATCCGCCACGGGTGCGGATCGGGCGGCCGCATGGCCGATATGTCGCTCGCGGGTACCCATAGTGCTTTTAGTGTACCGACAGGCAGGCTCAAAAAGCGGGCCACATGTCCCAAAATCCGCAGACGGCAAGACGCCCGGCGAGCACGAGCTGCTCGCCGGGTGCCTTGGTCAGGAGGCTATGGTAGCTGGGAAAGCCTAGGCCAAATCTTCTCCGTTGGTGGCGATTACCTTCTTGTACCAGTCGAAGCTCTTCTTTTTGGAACGCTTGAGGGTGCCGTTACCCGCATCGTCACGGTCGACGTAGATAAAGCCGTAACGTTTGGACATCTCGCCTGTGCCGGCAGACACCAGGTCGATCGGACCCCAGGTGGTGTAGCCCAGCAGGTCAACGCCGTCCTCGGTCACCGCGTCGCGCATGGTCTGGATGTGCTGGCGCAGGAAGTCGATACGGTAGTCGTCGTTGATGGAACCATCCTCCTCGACAACGTCCTTGGCGCCCAGACCGTTCTCGACCACAAACAGCGGCTTCTGATAACGGTCGTACAGGTCGTTGAGGGTGATGCGGAAGCCCAGCGGATCGATGGCCCAGCCCCACTGGCTCTCCTGCAGGTAGGGATTCTTGGCGCCGGCGAAGGCGTTGCCCTGGGTACGCTTGACATCGGGGTTATCGGCACCGGCAGAGCAACGGGTGCTGTAATAGCTAAAGCTAATGAAGTCGACGGTGTTAGCGGCCAGGATCTCACGGTCCTCATCCGTCATGCCCACATCGATGCCCAGGCGCTCGAGCTTCTTGACGGCATAGGCCGGGTAGTAGCCGCGGCTCTGGACGTCGACGAAGAAGTAATTGTCCTGGTTGTCGAGCTGCGCCTGGCGCACATCGCCCGGACGGCAGCTGTAGGGGTAGTAGCTACCTGCGGCGAGCATGCAGCCGATCTTGACCTCAGGATCGATCTCGTGAGCGATCTTGGTTGCCCAAGCGCTGGCGACGAGCTCGTTGTGGGCGGCCAGGTACTCGACAGCTTCCTTGTTCTCGCCCTCCTCAAAGACCAGACCGGCACCCATAAACGGCAGGTGCAGAATCATATTGATCTCGTTGAAGGTAAGCCAGTACTTCACCAAGCCCTTGTAGCGGGTGAAGATCGTGGTCGCAAGGTTCTTGTAGAAGTCGATGAGCTTACGGTTGCGCCAGCCACCGTACTCCTTGATGAGGTGAATCGGGCAGTCGAAGTGCGTGATGGTCACGAGCGGCTCGATGCCGTACTTTTTGCACTCGCGGAAGACATCCTCGTAGAAGGCCAGGCCAGCCTCGTTGGGCTCGGTCTCGTCGCCGTTGGGGAAGATGCGGGTCCACGCCAGGCTCATGCGGAAGGTCTTAAAGCCCATCTCGGCAAAGAGGGCGATGTCCTCTTTGTAATGGTGATAGAAATCGATGCCGGTCTGCGCGGGATAGTAATAGCCGTCCTCGAAGTCGAGCATCTTGCGCTGGCCGGAGACCACCGCATAGCGCTCGGGGCCGTGCGGAGCCACGTCCACGTTGGCCAGACCGCGGCCGTCCACGTTGTAGGCGCCCTCGCACTGGTTGGCAGCCGTCGCGCCGCCCCACAGGAAGTCATTACGGAAAGCCATGCATCAATCCTTTCGCACGCTGTTTGTCGTAGTTTCAGTATCCCCGCAAACGGGGTGCCACCCAACGGCAACGGCGCAGGTCGATACTTCTTTTCGCGTGCAGGTGCCCGGCAACCGTCACGTCTGACACTTTTTGATACCCGCCCGCCCAACCACCACAAAGGGGACAGGCACCTTTGTGGTGGTTGGGGCGGTTTGTCTCGATCTGTAACAGTTAGGCAGCCAAAACCGGGCCTGGTGTTACAGATCGAGATTTTTCGGGCGGCCCCTGCAGTT
>URZN01000202.1 GCA_900552345.1 uncultured Collinsella sp.
ATCTACACGCGTAAGATCGTCGGCAGCGTCAGATGTGTATAAGAGACAGCGTAAGCATCGGTATAGCGTTTGAAGGCCGCGGTCGCCCGGCCCCGATCGATAGCTGTCATAATGACTTCCTAAAAAGCTGTGTCTTTCGATCCGGTGGCAATTGTAGGTGAACTCGGTTGCCACCGGGCGATGATTCTGCCGCGTCGTTGAATGCGGCTCGGAAATCTTGTCGGGACGAGGAACGCTATGGTGCTCAAAATCGTTAAAACCGTCTGGCCGGTGATGCTTACCTATGTTGCGATAGGCGCGCCGTGCGGAATGATTATGGCGCAGACGGGAATGGAGCCCTGGATGGTTTTTGCTCTGAGCAGCACGTTTGTGACGGGTAGCGGCCAGTTTATGGTCTGCAATCTGTGGCTGGCAGGTGTGCCTGCGGCATCGATTGTCGCAAGTGTGGCCGCAATCTCCTCGCGCTTTGCACTTTATTCGGCATCGATCGCGCCCCATCTGAGGGGTGCCTCGAAGCGTCAGACGCTGGCCGTTGCCGCGACGCTTACCGAGGAGGCATATGGCATCTCGCTTGCCAAGTTGGTTGAAGGGGAGGATTGGGGCCCGCGCGAGTCCTTTGCGCTCAACGCGATCCTCATCGCGACATGGGGCGTTTCGTGCACGATGGGCGCCGTTGTAGGCGCCGTTGTCGATGTCCCCACCGCTATTGCTGGCTTTGTCTGCACCTCGCTCTTTATCTGCCTGCTCTTTTCGCAGCGACTGTCGCGCGGCAATGTCGTGGCTGCCGTTATGGCTGCGGTGTCTGTCGCCATATGCAAGTTCTTGGGGTGGACGAATATCGCCGTGCCGGCAAGCGTGCTCGTCGGTGTTGCCGCGGCGCTTGCGTGCGATGCTTTCGCCGAAGGAAGGGGCGCTCGCGATGCCCGTTAATGAGTTTTTGGCCCTGTGGCTGTCGTCATGGGCGGCTATCGCGTTTTTCCGCATTGCCCCGGCGTTTGCCTTGCGCGGGAGAACGCTGTCGCCCCGCGTTACCGAGGCCTTGGGTTATATTCCGCCCGCCGCCTTTGCGGCGCTGGTCGCTAACGATTTGATAAGCCCTGGCGCTTTCGACGCCGGCTTGTGGCAGGGCTTGATTCCCTGGATTGCGGCTGCCGGTGTCGTGGCGGTGGCAATCAAGACAAAGTCGATGTTGTGGTGCTGCGTCTCGGGCATCGTGTTCTATATCGTTTTGAGCCTTGTATAAAAGCAAGGGCGCGTTTAGCGTCCCGGCCCAACGAATCGAATTTCTCACCGAGCCGGTCTGCTTCTTCTGGTACCATGGTCAAACTTTACTGTAGCAAAGCGTGACGTGGGCTTTTGTTCTGCGTCAGCGGAAATGGGGGTTTCATGGCACAGGAAGCGACCGCCAACGAGCAAAAGAAATTCAAGGTACCGCGTATCCCGGGCGACATCATGATCTATCCCATGATTGTTGGCCTTTTGCTCAACACTTTCTGTCCGCAGGTCTTTGAGATCGGCGGCTTCTTTACGGCTGCCTGCCGTGGCGGCTCCAATACCATCGTCGCTGCGATCCTGCTCTTCGTGGGTGCCGGCATCAGCTTTAAGTCCACGCCGGGCGCTATCAAGACCGGCATCGTCGTACTGATCCCCAAGCTTGTTGTTGCGGCCGCCCTTGGCTTGGGTGTGGCATATTTCTTTAACGACAACTTCCTGGGCCTGAGCTCGGTCTCAATCATCGGCGGCATTACGTTTTGCAACATGGCGCTCTATACGGGCATCATGGGCGAGTTTGGCGATGAGTCCGAGCAGGGCGCCGTCGGTATCCTGTTCTTTACGGCCGGCCCCGCCGTCACCATGATCATCCTCGGTGTCTCGGGTCTCGCTAACATCCCCGTCGGCACCATCATCGGATCCATCCTGCCGCTTGTTATCGGCATGGTTCTGGGCAACCTCTTCCCGTTCATCAAGAACCTGCTGGTCCCCGGCGCCAATCCCGCGATCGCTGTTATCGGTTTTCAGCTTGGTGCGTCCATGAGCCTTTCGAGCTTTATCACCGGCGGCATCTCGGGCATCCTGCTGGGCCTCATCACGCTCTTTATCGTCGGTCCCATCACCTTTGCGTTCGAGCGCCTGTGCGGTGGTAACGGCAAGGCGGCCGTTGCCTGCTCCACTATCGCCGGCACGGCCATGACCACGCCGGTCGCCCTCGCCGAGGTCGCACCGCGCTATGCCGAGCTTGCGCCCACCGCGTACGCTCAGATCGCCACCGCCGTTATCATCACGGCAATCATGGCTCCGATTCTGACCGGCTGGGTCGATAAGAAGTTCTGCCACGGCAAAGAGGATCTGTCGGTCGAAGGCGTCGAGGCTATTGAGGAAGCCGTCGCGACCGACATCGACGGCGAGTAGCAATCGCTACCAATTAATGATGCCGGCGTGCAATTCGCGCCGTTTGAGCGCCCGAACGAAAGCTGTCTTGCAGTGACGTTCGGGCGCTCTGCTATTATTCCCCTTACCCCTGCGGAGTAGGGGGTGTTTATTGTCCAGACACGAATCGGGCGATTCTGACCACTTGGATATTGAAGGGATGGCGTCTCGTGGTTAAGGCACTCAAAATTGAGATATTCCTGCTATGCATGATTGTTCTTATCGGGCTTGCCGCACGAAGCCGCCGCTCCTTGTTCTCGAGCACCCAGCAGCTTTTGTTTAGCATGCTGGGCTACACGTCTGCTGCCTACATTTTCTTCGATATGATCTGGACGCTCTCGGACGGCGTGAGCACTCCTGTAGGCATCACGGCCAACTGGATTTCCAACGCGGTCTCGTTTTCGCTGTTCGCCATCGCGTGCCTCATTTGGTTTTTCTATTCCGAGACAGTGCAGGGCTCTCGCCTTTTGACTGCGCGCTATAGGGTGGCGCTCGTGACGTTGCCAACCGTATTGGTGGTCGTGCTGGCATTTACCAGCTACTGGACGCACACTATGTTCTATATCGATGCGCAGGGCGTATATCGTCGCGGAGCGCTTTATATGATTCAACCTATCGTTAGCTACTGCTACATCATATATACGTCTTTGCATGCCTTTATTCAGACTCGAAAAGTCGAAAGTCTGCAAAAGAAGGCCATTTATCGCACCCTCGCCTTTTTGCGGTTCCCGCTCTGGTGGGCGGTACCTTCCAGGTTTTGTTTTCGGTACCGGGCCTTTGCGTCGGTATATCGCTGAGTATCCTGCTGCTCTACATCATCTACCAGGAGCAGCTCATCTCGACCGACCCGTTGACTGGCCTCAACAATCGCAACCGTTTTGAGACCTATATGCTGTCGTTCTTCTCAAATGTGGATCAGGCCGAAGATGTGTATCTGCTTATGATGGACGCCGACGGCTTTAAGCAGATTAACGACCGGTATGGACATGTGGAGGGCGACCATGCTCTCCAAGTCATATCTGTTACGCTCAAAGAGGTCTGCTCGGCGTCTGGTGGTTTTATCGCACGTTATGGCGGCGATGAGTTCGTGGTGCTCCAGAAGGCAGCGGCGGAACAGGACATCATAGACCTGTGTTCGGCGATTAACGACGAGCTCGCTCGTGCCGAGGTGCCGTATCTGTTGCGGATGTCCATCGGCTGCGCACGGGTTGGCGATGGTGTCGATACCTGGCAAGACTTACTTCGCGCTGCCGATGCGGAGCTCTACCGCGTCAAGG
>URZN01000203.1 GCA_900552345.1 uncultured Collinsella sp.
TCCGGTCTCGTGGGCTCGGAGATGTGTATAAGAGACAGCTGCAGGGCGGGCAGGGGCAGGGCCTTGCCACCTACCGCGAGCTCATACGCAATATATCGACCAAGACGCGCCCCGAGGGCGGTGCGCTCAACCTTATTCTTGATCGCTGGGTCGCCTCGTACGCCGACGTCGACGAGTCGGTCGTCAATGCCCAACTGGCCCCGCTCGAGGAAATGGTCCACGGCTTCGACTTCACCCGCATGCTCCGCCGCTATCGCACGGCCGTATCCGAGGGCGACGAAGAAGCCATGAGCCGCGTGACCAAATGGATCCGCGGCGAATACCGTACCAAGAGCGAGGCTCGCGCCGAGCTGGGCTCCTCGACCATCATCAGCGATGACGACTGGTACGACTACGTTAAGCTCATCGCGCGTTTTTTGGTCTGCAGCGGCTACAAGGGTATGTTGGTGCTCATCGACGAGCTCGTGAATCTGTATAAGATTCCCAACGCGATCACGCGCCAGTACAACTACGAGAAGATCCTGACAATGTACAACGACACACTCCAGGGCAAGGCGCAGTACCTGGGCATGATCATGGGCGGCACGCCAACCTCCATCGAAGACCGCCGCCGCGGCGTGTTCTCCTACGAGGCCCTGCGCAGCCGACTCGCTCAAGGCCGCTTTGCACGCGAGGACCTTAAGGACATGCTCGCGCCCATCATCCGTCTGCAGCCACTCACCTACGAGGAGCTGCTGGTGCTGATCGAAAAACTCATGCAAATTCACGCCGGCTACTTTGGCTGGACGCCCACGCTTACCGAGAACGACTTGGTGGACTTCCTCAAGATCGAGTTCGGTCGTGTGGGAGCCGACACACATCTGACGCCGCGTGAAGTCATTCGCGACTTTATCGAGCTGCTCGACATCCTATGCCAGAACCCCGACGCCAACGTAGCCGAGCTGCTGCAAAGCGTCGGCGGCGACGCGCTGGTGCCGGCAGCAGCAACAGGCGACACCGGCACCGCAGGCGGCGACCGTAACTTCGCCGAATTCACCATCTAACCTGCCAAAAAGGGACAGGTTTATTTTGGCAGGTTTTATCTGGGCGAACGTTGAGACTGTAATGCAGCAAGCCGTTGCCAGCCGCGTTGAGAGATTCGTTTTTGAGAGGAGGCCCCGTGAACGCCTTTGACCGCTACGCCCCGTTTATCCAAGACTTCATCTACTCCCACGATTGGGAGAGCCTGCGCTCTATCCAGGTTGCGGCGGCAGACGCCATCTTTAACACACAAGACAATGTGCTCCTAACGGCATCCACAGCTTCCGGCAAAACCGAAGCGGCCTTCTTTCCCATCCTGACCGAGTTTTGGGAGAACCCGCCCGCAAGCGTTGGTGCCCTCTACATTGGCCCCCTCAAGGCACTCATCAATGATCAGTTCGTCCGTCTCAATGACCTGTGCGAAGAGGCCGATATCCCTGTCTGGCACTGGCATGGCGATGTCTCGCAGTCGCACAAGGCTAAGCTCATCAAAAAACCGAACGGCATCTTGCAGATTACGCCCGAGTCACTCGAGGCGCTCTTAATCCATAAGCACATGGCGATCCCGCGCATGTTTTGCGACCTGCGCTATGTGGTCATCGATGAGGTCCACTCGCTCATGCGCGGCGACCGTGGCGGGCAGACGCTCTGCCTTATCGAGCGACTCTCGCGCATGGCCGGCGTGCAACCTCGACGCATTGGCCTTTCGGCCACCATCGGCGACCCCGAGCGCACGGGTGCCTTTCTCTCACAGGGAACGGGGCGCGACTGCGTTATCCCACGCTTTGAAGAGCCGCGTCGCGTGTGGCGCATCTCCATGGAGCACTTCTACAACTCGGGCCCCCAGGCACAGCAACGGGGATTCATGGGCACAGGTCCTCAAGAGGCCGAAGTGCTTGCGTGCGAGCGCATCGAGGCGGCGGCATCCGCGGCACTGCCCGCCGGCGCCCAAGACATGCGTCACAGCGGACAGCTCACACAAGAGGAGCGCCGTCAACGTCGTGAGCGGGCACGGGGCAAGGCCACTCCCAAGGACCGCCAAACTTCCTCGGCCCCCGAGGGCGAAGTCGACATCCCGCGAGCGACCGAGCAGGCGCTTCTCAGCCCCACCGACACAGCACCAGACAACGCCGACCCCGGCATGGGCTATATCTTCGAACACACCCGCGGCCGCAAGTGCCTGGTCTTTGCCAACTCGCGCGAAGAGGCAGAGGCCGTATGCTCCATGCTGCGTTGCTACTGTGAGAGCCGGCACGAGCCCGACCGCTTTCTCATCCACCACGGCAATCTTTCGGCATCGCTGCGCGAGACGGCAGAAGAGCTCATGCGCGACGAGGAACAGGCACAAACGACCGTCACCACCTCTACGCTGGAGCTCGGTATCGATATCGGCCGTCTGGAGCGTGCGTTTCAGATCGACGCGCCGTTTACCGTCAGCTCTTTTTTGCAGCGAATGGGCCGCACGGGGCGCCGCGATCTTCCGCCCGAGATGTGGTTCGTCATGCGCGAGGAAGAGCCCGAGCCGCGCACGATGATGCCCGAGACCATCCCGTGGAAGCTCCTGAAAGGCATCGCGCTCGTACAACTCTATCGCGAGGAAAAGTGGGTCGAGCCGCCTGAGCTCGATCGACTCCCCTACAGTCTGCTCTATCACCAGACCATGTCGACGCTTGCCAGCACCGGAGAGCTCACGCCGGCCGAACTTGCCCAGCGCGTGCTCACGCTCAGCTATTTCCACCGTGTCTCGGCAGACGATTACCGTGTGCTGCTACGCCACCTCATTAAGATCGACCATATCCAGGTCACCGAAGGTGGCGGGCTCATCGTGGGTCTCGCGGGCGAGCGCATCATTAACAACTTTAAGTTCTACGCCGTATTCCAGGAAAACGAGGAGTTCACCGTTCGCAGCGAGTCGGCCGAGTTGGGCACGATCGTCAATCCGCCACCGCCCGGCGAGCGCATCGCCATCGCCGGACACTGCTGGATTGTCGAGGAAGTGGACTGGAAGCGACACACCGTCTTTGCCACGCAAGTCAAAGGTCGTGTGCCGGCATACTTTGGCGACTGCCCCGGTGACATCAATACACACGTACTCGAACGCATGTGCCAAGCGCTCAACGAGCACGCAGCATATCCGTACCTCATGGGTAACGCACGGGCCCGCTTGGCGCAGGCTCGCCATACGGCCGAGATTTCGGGCGCGGGGACCAAGCCACTCATTAACCTGGGCGGCGACACCTGGGTGCTCTTCCCCTGGTTGGGCAGCTACGCCTTTCTGGCGCTCGAACGTATGCTCAAGATTAAATGCGCCGCGGAGCTTGGCCTTCGCGGGCTCGATCCGTCACGCCCGTACTTTATGCAGTTTAAGATGAAGGCCGACGAGGAGACGTTCTTTGAAGTGCTCGCCGCCGAAGCCGAGAAAGACTTCGACCCCATCGACCTCGTCTATCCCGGCGAGGTGCCTTACTTTGATCGGTACGACGAATTCGTTCCAGAAGAGCTCGTGCGCAAAGGCTTCGCCGAAGGCGTGCTCGACATCGAGGGCATGAAGCAGCGCGTCCTCAGCTGGCGTGACCACGCCTAAGACCAGTCTTTTTGGGACGGGGCTATTTTAGCTCTGTCTCTTATACACATCTGACGCTGCCGACGATCTTACGCGTGTAG